>PEWW01000193.1:0-3227 GCA_002779345.1 Candidatus Omnitrophica bacterium CG07_land_8_20_14_0_80_50_8
GGCCCAACGGAGGTGGTCATCGTTGCCAACGATTACTCGGAACCTGATTTTGTGGCGGCGGATCTTTTGGCCCAGAGCGAGCACCACATGGGCACCTCTATTCTGGTAACGACGTCCAAACGGCTCGCCCATCTGATCAAACGGGTGCCCGCTCGCGGGTACATTGTCGTCGTCAAAAATCTAAAACAGGCGGTGGAGGTAGTCAACCAAATCGCGCCCGAGCATCTGCAAATCATGGTGAAAAATCCTCAGCGGCTCCTGAAGGACGTGAAGCACGCGGGAGCGATTTTTGTAGGCGGTTTCACGCCGACCGCGGTCGGCGATTATATCGCCGGCCCCAGTCACGTCCTGCCGACAAACGGTACGGCGCGATTTTTTTCAGGAATATCTCTCACGGACTTTCTCAAGAGCTCGCACGTCATTTCTTATAACCGCAAGGCGCTTGAAAGAGTCAAAGTCCCGATTGAAAATCTTGCGGCGCTTGAGGGTTTGCCCCGGCACATGGAATCGGTGCGGATACGTTTTGAGAAGCGAAAAGAGGTGTCGTTATGAAAAAACGCAAAGCAACGGCACGGCGAAAAACTAAAGAAACCGCCATCACGGTTCATGTCACCCTGGACGGTTCGGGAAAATCGCAAATTCATACGGGGATCCGATTTTTGGACCACATGATCGAGAGCTTCGCCAAACATGGATTTTTTGATATCGAGTTAACGGCTGTCGGAGACCTCGACGTCGATACGCACCACACCAACGAAGACGTGGGGATCGCGCTCGGAGAAGCTTTTAACAAAGCGCTCGGGGATAAAAAGGGGATCCGTAGGTTTGCCGACTACCGAGCGCCGTTGGATGAGGCGCTTTCGGGAACTCGGGTCACGATCGATGTAAGCGGCCGCGGCTCGTGCCACCTTCACACGAACGCAAAAACCAAATGGCTGGATGACCCCGCGATTAGGGCCAGACAAAACAGCATGCGTTATACCCTCGCGGACGCGAAACATTTTTTGGAGTCCTTCGCTTATCACCTGGGGATGACGCTCCACATTGATTTTATTTCCGGAGAACAGCCGCATCACGTGATTGAGGCCACCTTTAAGTCGCTGGCCAAAGCCCTGGATTTTGCGACGCAAATCGACGAACGGTCGCATGCGGTCCCATCCACCAAGGGAAAATTATGATCGTGATCGTCGATTACGGTATGGGCAATTTGCGAAGCGTCGAAAAGGCGTTTGAATACGCAGGGGCTCATCTCAAAGTGAGCTCTCTTGGGAAGGATATTGAGAAAGCCGAAAAGCTCGTGATGCCCGGCGTCGGCGCTTTCACGCACGCGATGAGGGAACTTAAGGCCCGGCGGCTCGTGGAACCGATCAGAGAAAAAATCCTAAGCGGCGCGCCGTACCTTGGTTTGTGCCTTGGGTTGCAGTTACTGTTTTCGCGAAGCGCGGAGGGCGCCCGGGTGAAAGGGTTAGACCTTATTCCCGGAAACGTTGTCCGTTTCAAGGGCACGCTTAAGGTTCCTCACATGGGTTGGAACACGATCGAGGTAAAAAAAAGCAACTGCCCGATCCTGCGAAACGTAAAAAAGAACGACTATTTTTATTTTGTGCATTCTTATTACGGAGTCCCCGAAGACAAATCGTGGGTTTTAGCGCAAACCAGTTATGGCGCGCATTTTTGCTCGGCCCTGTGGAAAGGAAATATCTTCGCGACCCAATTTCATCCGGAAAAGAGCCAGTCCGCGGGACTTCGGATCATTAAAAATTTTGTGGAGCTAAAATGATCCCGATTCCCGCGATCGATCTTAAAAACGGAAAAGTGGTGCGGCTTTTTCAAGGTGATTTCAAGGAAGAAAAAGTTTATTCCGATACTCCGACACAGGTTGCCATGCGTTTTGCAGAGGCCGGCGCCGTCCGGCTTCACGTAGTGGATTTGGATGGGGCGCTTGAAGGAAAGCCAAAAAATTTGCACTTAGTGGAGTCGATCCTTCATAACGTCAAGACTCCCGTTGAAGTAGGAGGCGGAATTCGCAGTTTCAAAATCGCAGAGAAATATTTCGCGATGGGAGCGTCTTGGGTGATTTTTGGAACGCAGGCGTGCCTTGATCGGGGATTTATGAAAGAAGCGATTGCTGAATTTGGTCCCCGGACGATCATTGGCATTGATGCCTCAAAAGGTTTGGTGGCCACGGATGGTTGGACGAAGGTCACAGAAATTAAAGCCATCGATTTGGCCGAGGACGCTCAATCCTTCGGAGCGAAGGCCCTGATCTATACCGATATATCCAGAGACGGAGCTTTGATCGGTGTAAACCTTAAAGAAATTAAGGCCATGAGTCAGTCGGTCGAGGTTGACATCATCGCCTCGGGCGGTGTCGCATCTCTTCCGGACATTCAAGCGCTTTTGGATCTAGATCAGAAAAATATTTCAGGGGTGATCATCGGCAAGGCGCTTTATGAGAATAAATTTTCTTTAAAAGACGCCCTCAATAGATGCGCAAAAAAATAGACATGGATTACACAGATTTAGAACTGATTACGCAAATAAGCTTTAATCTGCGCAGCCTGAGTTTTTAAAGATGCTTGCAAAAAGAATCATTCCTTGTTTAGACGTGCGCAAAGGACGCGTCGTTAAAGGGACGAAATTTTTGAAACTCCGCGACGCGGGCGACCCGGTGGCGTGCGCTGTTTTTTATGATAAAGCGGGAGCGGATGAGCTGGTTTTTTTAGACATCACCGCCTCCCACGAAAAACGCGGAATTTTGCTTGAGGTGGTGCGCCGCACGGCCGAGAAGGTTTTTATACCGCTCACGGTCGGCGGGGGGATAAACACGATTGACGATATTCGAGCGCTGTTGAAGGCGGGCGCGGATAAAGTGTCCATGAACACCTCGGCGGTGAAACGTCCGGCGTTTATTAAAGAGGCGGCCCAAAGATTTGGGGCTCAGTGCATTGTCGTCGCCATTGACGCCAAGCGGTCCCTGACGAAGCCGAACCGTTGGGATGTTTACACGCACGGCGGCAGGCAGAAGACACCGCTGGAAGCGGTGGCCTGGGCAAAGAAGGCCCAACGCTTGGGCGCCGGAGAGATATTGTTGACCAGCATGGATCAAGACGGCACCCAAGACGGCTACGATCTTGACCTCTTGCGCGCGGTCACCCGTTCCGTCCGGATACCGGTGATTGCCTCAGGGGGCGCGGGGACGCTTGAACATTTGGCCCAAGGTTTTA
>PEWW01000193.1:3262-7590 GCA_002779345.1 Candidatus Omnitrophica bacterium CG07_land_8_20_14_0_80_50_8
ATTTTTCATTTCAAGCAATTTACGATTAAGCAGGCCAAATGTTATTTAAAAAGAAGAGGCGTCCCGGTTAGGGTAAAACAAAAAGAGTGATCTTATGAGAGGAGATTGATGATGACGGAGGAGACGTTTCAAAAGATAAAATCACGGTTGACCTTTGACGTGCGTGGGCTCATTCCCGCGATTATTCAGGACCAAAAGTCTCAAAAAGTTCTGACGCTTTGTTACATGAACGAGGCCGCGCTTAAGGCGACTCTCGAAAAGGGTTTTATTTATCTTTTCAGACGTTCACAGAACAAACTCATGATGAAGGGCGAAACCTCGGGACACACGCAGGCAGTCAAAGAATTTCGCGTCGACTGCGAGGGCAGGTCGCTTTTATTCGTCATCGAGCAGAAAGTGGCAGGCTGTCACAAAGGTTATTTCAGCTGCTATTTTGAAAGCATCGATGAGGCCGGAGAACGGGTGACCGCCGACCCCTTGGTTTTTGATCCCAAAAAAGTTTATTAATCAAATGCAAAACATAAGTGATGAGTACCTACACCCCCGGTAAAAAAGAGTTTTTGGCCCTTGCCAAAAAAGGAAACCTTATCCCCGTCTATCGGGAAATTCTAGCGGACCTTGAGACGCCCGTCTCATGTTTCATGAAAGTCGGCGACCGGCCGTATTCGTATTTACTGGAGTCGGTCGAAGGAGGGGAAAAGATCGCGCGTTATTCATTCATCGGCGGTGAGCCGTCGCTCGTTTTTAAAAGTAAGGGCCGTGAAATCACGAGGATCACGCCGGGGGCCTCCGAAAAAAGATTTACGACCAAAACCGATCCGCTCGCCGAACTTCAATCGCTTCTTAAAAAATATCGGCCGGCGCCCGTGAAAGGCCTGCCGCCATTTTCCGGAGGCGCCGTGGGATATCTGGGCTACGATACCGTGCGTTTTATTGAGCGCATTCCGGACAAGAATAAGGATGTGTACGGCATTCCCGACTCTCTTTTTATATTCACGGACACCCTTTTTGTTTTTGACCACTTGAAGCAGAAAATTAAAGTCATTTTGAACGTTTGTTTGGACGATTTTACAAGCGCCCAAGAGGCCTACGCGCATGCGCTTGAAAAGATCGATGACGAGATTAGGCGTCTGGTTTTGTCGCCTGCGAGTCCGCGGCTTTCCGCTCGAGGAGCTAATCCCGCGCGGCTTGAGATCCGTTCAAATTTTACCAAACGGGCTTTTGAAAAAGTAGTCCAAAAAGCAAAGCGTTATATCAAGATCGGAGATATTATTCAGGTGGTTCCGTCCCAGTCGTTTCGTATGGCCGTACGATCGGAGCCGCTGGATATCTACCGGGCGCTTCGTTCTATCAACCCGTCGCCCTATATGTTTTATCTGAATTGTGACGGTTTTCATTTGGTGGGCGCTTCGCCTGAAATTCACGTGCGCTGTGAAGATAGAAAAGCGGTCGTTCGCCCGATCGCGGGGACGCGTCCCCGCGGCCGTGATGCGCGCCAGGACCAGCGTCTGGAGAAAGAATTGTTGGCCGATCCGAAAGAGCGCGCCGAACACCTCATGCTCGTGGACCTGGCGCGCAATGACCTAGGCAGAGTTTGTGATTTTAAAACGGTGAAGGTGCCGACATTCATGACCGTCGAGCGGTATTCCCACGTCATGCACATCGTGAGCCACGTCGAGGGGCTTCTAAAAAAAGGGAAAACCATTTTCGATCTTTTACGCGCGACATTTCCCGCGGGCACGGTGTCGGGCGCGCCCAAAGTGCGCGCGATGGAGATCATTGACGAGCTTGAGAACCAAAAACGAGGTTTTTACGCGGGCGTGGTCGGTTATTTCAGCTATTCGGGGAACTTGGATTCATGCATCGCGATCCGCACGATCTTGGTGAAGGACGGCACCGCGTTTGTTCAGGCCGGCGGCGGTGTCGTGGCGGATTCGGTGCCGGCCAAGGAATATCAGGAAACCGTCAACAAAGCCAAAGCGCTTGTGAAGGCCATTGAGAGCGCGGAAAAAGGGGCGACTCAATGAAGGAGGCGACGGGGTGATTTTAATGATTGATAACTACGATTCGTTTACCTATAATCTGGTCCAATATTTAGGCGAGATGGGCCAACGCCTTAAAGTTTACCGCAATGACGCGATCACGATCGAGGGTATAAAAAAATTAAAACCCACCCGCATTGTCATATCTCCCGGCCCCGGCAGTCCGAAGGATGCCGGTATTTCGAAAGAAGTCATCAGGGTTTTTGGTCCTAAAATACCGATGCTTGGAGTTTGTCTGGGGCATCAATGCATCGGCGAGGTGTTTGGCGCGAAAGTAGTCGGCGCCAAGCGATTGATGCACGGCAAGACCTCCCAGATTTTTCACGACGGCAAGGGGATATTCAAAAATATAGACAACCCGTTCGTCGCGACGCGTTACCATTCGCTGATTGTTCAAAGGACGGGATTACCCCGGGCGCTTGAGATCACCGCCCAGACGAAAGAAAAAGAGATCATGGGTCTGCGGCACAAAAAGTTTCCGATTTATGGAGTCCAGTTTCACCCCGAATCCATCCTGACTCAACCCGGCAAAGAAATTTTGAGGAATTTTTTATTGCTCTCCCAATGAAAACGGTGCTTTCAAAGCTCAAAGATAAGAAGGATTTGACTTCCACGGAAATGGCCGAGGCGATGGAACGGGTCGTCTCAGGGCATGCGGCCGGCGAAGCGGTCGAGCAATTTTTAATTTGCCTAAGACAAAAAGGCGAAACAGCCGTCGAGATCCTCTCGGCGGCGCGAGTGATGCGAAAGCACGCGCTTAAATTGTCAAAAGACTACCCGGGTCTTTTAGACACCTGCGGAACCGGAGGGGACGGCAGCCGCACGCTGAATATTTCTACTTTGTCTGCTTTGACGGCCTCTGCCGCGGGCGCGAAGGTCGCCAAGCACGGCAACCGCTCGGTGTCGAGCGTCTCGGGGAGCGCGGATCTGTTGGAGGGTTTGGGCGTTCCGATAAATCTCGCGGCCCCGGCGATCGAACATGCGATAGAAAAGGTCCATTTTGCCTTTCTCTTCGCCCCAAATTTTCATCCGGCGATGCGTTTTGCGATGCCTGCCCGTAAAAAAATTCAGGGCAAAACGATTTTCAATGTTCTGGGACCTCTCTCAAACCCCGCGAACGTTCAATATCAGGTGATCGGCGTCTATGATAAAAAATTGGTCACGATCGTGGCCGAAGCGTTGCTTGAACTCGGCACCCGGCACGCGCTGGTGGTCCACGGCGCGGACGGATTGGACGAGATTAGCATTTTTGATAAAACATCGGTGGCGGAGCTTACCGGCAAACGGATAAAAACATACGAGATCGTGCCGGCAGATTATGGAATCAAGAAAACCGCGCTTGACGCGTTACGGTGTGGCACCAAAGAGGAAGGCAAACGTATGGCCCTTCGGGTGTTGAAGGGGGGCGCGGGGGCCGCTTGTGACATGGTCGCGTTGAATAGCGCCGCGGCGCTTTATGTATCCGGCCTGGCGCATTCCATCGCGGAAGGCGTCGGGATTGCCGGCGCGCTTTTAACACAAGGCGCGGTTTATGAAAAACTTCAAGAAATAATCGCATTTTCAAAAACATGACTCTCCTCGATCGTATCATAAATAATAAAAAACGGGAGCTTGTGATTTTAAAAAAAATAAAATCTTTCGATCGTTTGCGGAAGGCCGTCGTAAAATTGCCCAAAAAAAACCACTGCTTTTTTCGGGCGTTAAAAAAGAAAAAACGTTTTGCCGTGATCGCCGAAATCAAAAAGAGTTCCCCTTCCCGGGGAGTTTTGCGGAAGGATTTTAAACCGGCGGCGATCGCGAAGAGTTTCGAACGCGCGGGAGCTGCCGCCCTATCGGTCCTGACGGACGAAAAGTTCTTCGGAGGTTCCGCGGTTATTTTTAAAAAAGTGCGCGGCGCGACAAAGCTTCCTTTGTTGCGAAAAGATTTTACACTGGATATTTATCAGGTCTATGAGGCCCGGTGGATCGGCGCGGACGCGGTGTTGTTGATCGCCGCGATCCTGTCGAGGGAGGAGCTTACGGAACTAAGCGGAACGGCATTAGAACTTGGGTTGGACGTGCTTTTCGAGGTGCACACGTTGAACGACATAAAAAAAATTCTGCCGCTTAAACCTCAAATAGTCGGGATCAATAACCGGGACCTTAAAACGTTTCATACTAACCTTGGCGTTACTGCGCGCTTAATCAAACGTCTGCCGCGAAAGACGCTCGCGGTGTCTGAAAGCGGCATTCAAAACGCGCGGGATTTGCTACGCTTAAAGTGTTTGGGCGTCCGGGCGGCGCTGG
>PEWW01000125.1 GCA_002779345.1 Candidatus Omnitrophica bacterium CG07_land_8_20_14_0_80_50_8
AACTTTGGGAAAAACAGAAAGAGGGCAAAAAGCGTATGAAACAGTTTGGCAAAGTTGAGATTCCTCAAGAAGCTTTTTTGGCCGCCCTGAAAGCTGACTGATCATGACCCGGGCCGATTGGATAAGAGAGGGCAAGGAATGGGCGCAGTCCATCGTTGTGGCGTTGGTTCTAACGTTGATTATACGGACCTTTGTGATCCAGGCGTTCAAGATTCCTTCGGGTTCCATGCGGCCAACGCTCATGGAAGGGGACAAGTTATTCGTCAACAAATACACCTACCGCTTTCATCCGCCGCAAAGAGGCGACATCATCGTGTTTAAATACCCCCAAGATCCCAAAAAAGATTTTATCAAGAGACTCGCGGCCTTTGAAAACGAGACCGTCGAAATCAAGGATGGGAAAATATTTGTGGATGGAAAGGTGTTGGCGGATCCGGCGACCTTTGGAAAATTTTATTATTATAACCATGACCCCTTCGGCGGTCCCCACGAGCAGGTTCGAATTCCGAAAGACGCTTATTTCGTCTTGGGGGACAATAGCGCCAATTCCGCGGACAGCCGCTTTTGGGGGTTCGTGCCGAAGGCCAATTTGGTAGGCAAGGCGGTATTTCGCTGGTGGCCCGTGCGAAAAATAGGGACCTTGAAATAGACTCATGAATCCGGCGAATCGGCTGACGGTACTAAGGATCGTGCTAGTTCCGGTTTTTATCGCCTCGCTTTTGTATTATTCGCCCGACAAAAGCTATTTTTATTTTATAAGTCTGACCGCTTTTTTGCTGGCGTGTCTGACGGATGCCCTCGACGGATACCTCGCGAGAAAACTCAATCAAAATACGGTGTTAGGCAGTTACCTGGATCCGATCGCGGACAAACTGCTTTTGATCAGCGGTTTTTTATCGTTGTCATTCATGGGCCATTTGCCGCCCGCGATGCGAATTCCGGCATGGCTGACTATTCTCGTGATTGCCAGAGACGGCCTTATTCTTATCGGATCCATTATGATTTTTTTGATCACGGGCCGTCTGAAGGCCTCGCCGCTATTCATCGGAAAAATCACAACGGTTTTGCAAATGGGCACTTTGTTTCTTTCTCTGGTGTCGGCTCCGCAGCCATTGAGAACGGGTATTTTTATTATGACAGGTCTCATGACGCTGATATCGGGCATTTACTACACACGTATGGGCGGCGGCATGCTGCATAACGACCAAACGTCCCAATGACCCTTATTTGTTTATTCATTATTTTTTGGCTCTTGGCATTTTTATCCGGCGCTTTGCCGACGGCCTATTTAGCGGGGCACTTCTTTAAGGGCACGGACATTCGGTTGCATGGCAGTGGCAACGTGGGCGCGACCAACGCCTTTCGGGTACTTGGCAAAAGAATAGGCGCTCTGGTTTTCCTTATTGATTTTCTGAAGAGTTGGTGGCCTGTCATTTTTTTACCGTGTTGGTTGCCGCCGAACAGCCTTTCCGCAAGGGAAGCGGGGCTTTGGATCGGGACCGGAGCAATCGCGGGGCATGTCTTCACCCCTTTTTTGGGATTTAAAGGCGGAAAGGGCATTGCGGCGGGCGCCGGAGTTTTATGCGGGGCATTTCCGCTTCTTTTTTTAGTAGTACTGACTACGTGGCTTTTGGTATTTAGTTTCACCCGAATCGTATCTATAAGCTCCCTGGCCGCGTTAGCAGGGCTTGTTATCGCCAGTTTTTTATTGGGATTAAAAGCCTCGGTGATTGCCTTTTTTTGTCTTGTTGCTTTTTTTATTGTGTGGACCCACCGATCAAATATTGCTCGTTTAATCCAAGGAAAAGAAAAAAAGATATGTTAGTAGATAAAATATTATGATTATACTTGCATATATTTACATTCTAATATATACTTCTAAATAAGAAGGCTTGTTTTTTAGACGCCTTGTTTAACTATTTTAATATGTTGTATTAAATCTAATGGCTAATAAAATGTCGTACGCACAGATTGTTTTTTTGGCAAAGGTGGCGCAACATGCGTGAAATCTCTATACAGACAAAGACCTTTGATAATTACAAACGAAAAAATCTTTCGATTATCGAGGTGATCAATCAGGAGGGTTTTTTGGCGCGCGCCGAAAAAAAATATGCCTATTATGTTTCCGAACAAAATGAGGCCAAGGATTCGGCTCAACTTAAGGCGTGGGTTGACTCCCAAGCCCAGGCCTACCAGAAAAAGGCCCGTCACGTATCGATCCAAAAGACGTTTGATCATAAGACCGGATTTGGGCAAATGATCTATCGGGTCATAGGAAGTTTTTATGTGGTGCAAAACCTGCGCGTTTTCGCGGTTGTGTTTATGCATAGCATCAAGTTTGATATGCTTTCACACTGTCTCCCCGGCCAGAAACTCTGATTCCAGGACTAATTTTTTCATAATTTAATTGACCATTCCCAAGGGCTTTGCTATACTTTCATTTCTTAAATTAAACATTTACTGAACTCTTAACTCTGTATGTTACATAAAGATACAAAAATTTGCATTTTGGGAGACGGGGGTTGGGGAACCGCCCTCTCGATTCTGTTGGCTGGAAAGGGTTACCGGATAACGCTTTGGGGGGCATTTCCTTCCTACGTGAGGGAAGTGCAAAAAAAGAGAGAAAATCGCAAGTTCCTTCCCGGGTTTAAAATTCCAGAAAACGTGAAGCTCGTCAGTAATATCCATGAGGCGTGCGCCGGATCCGAATGGATCGTTTTGGCGATCCCGTCCCAATTCATGCGAAGCGTATTGTACAGCATCAAAAAAGATGAATTGAGTCATAAATATTTTGTGACGGTCGCCAAGGGCATCGAAACTAAAACATTAAAAGTGATGTCTCAAGTGATTCGCGAGGAGCTGGGCCGGGTGAATCTTGCGGTGGTCTCGGGACCGACAATCGCGCGGGAGGTAGCGCTCAAAATGCCCGTCGCGGCCTCCGTGGCCTCGGCGAATTCGGAATTTACGTCGAAAGCGCGGCAGCTTTTCACGACGGAATATTTTGGCTTGTTTGAGAGCGATGACATGCTGGGTGTGGAGCTAGGCGGATCACTAAAAAATGTTATTGCGATCTGCGCGGGTATTTTGGAAGGGATGGGATACGGATCCAACACACGCGCTTTTTTATTCGCCCGCGGCGTAGCGGAGATATCCCGGCTTGGCAGGGCCATGGGGGCAAAGCGCGAGACCTTTATGGGACTAAGCGGTCTTGGGGATCTGGCGACGACTTGTTTGAGTCCGCATAGCAGGAATCGATGGCTGGGGGAAGAGATTGGCAAGGCAAAAGCATTAGGTAAAATTTTGAAAGAAACCGAGATGGTCGTGGAAGGCGTCGAAACGGCCAAAGCGGCGTACCGGCTTTCAAAAAAATATAAGGTCTCGATGCCTATTACTCACGCGGTCTATCAGATACTGTTCAACGGCCATGATCCCAAAGAAGCCGTTTCGACATTGATGAAGCGCGGTTCGCATAACGAATTGGACTGATACCTTTGACGGGGTGTGGCTCAGTTTGGTCTAGAGCGCTTGCTTGGGGTGCAAGAGATCGGTGGTTCGAATCCACTCACCCCGACGGTTTCCGGTAATCGTCGGCTTTCAAACGCTGTGACGAGGAAAAACAGATGAAAAAAATAGACTCAAAACCAACGGGGGTCAGGGTGGGGCTTCTCGGGCTAGGCACGATAGGATCCGGCGTGGCTAAAATCCTCTTGACCGAGAGCGCCCGGCTGGAACAACGCACGAACATTCGGTTGGTGCTTCAGAAGGTTTGCGCGAAACGGATCTCTAAAAATCTCGGCGTTCGAGTGCCGGCCCGCCTATTAACCGACGATCCGTTTGAGCTTGTCCGCGATCCGTCCGTCGATATCGTGGTGGAATTATTCGGAGGTTTGCATCCGGCCAAGGAACTTTTGCTTGAGGCGATCCAATGCGGCAAGCACGTGGTGACGGCGAATAAGGCCTTACTGGCCGAACAAGGGGAGGCTATTTTTCTTGAGGCTGCGCGGCGTTTGAGACACGTGGGTTTTGAGGCCAGCGTCTGTGGGGGCATTCCGATCATCCAAACCATTCAAAACGGTCTTGTCGCTAATAACATCTCCAATATTTTAGGTATCGTGAATGGGACGTGTAATTTTATTTTATCTTCGATGTCTCAGGGGTCACTCACGTTCGCCGACGCGCTTGGCCAGGCTCAAGCGAAGGGGTTTGCCGAAAAGAATCCCGCGCTTGACCTGGAAGGACTGGATTCGGCGCATAAGCTGGCCATTTTGGCGAGGCTCGCCTTCCGATCCCGCATCCGATTTGAGTCTATCGCGGTCGAAGGGATTCGTGATATCGCCGAGGCGGATATCGCGTACGCCCGATCGCTGGGTTATATGATTAAGCTTTTGGCGATCGGCAAAAAACAAAAGGACGGTCTTGAGCTTCGCGTCCATCCGACGCTTTTGCCTCTGGACCATCCCTTGTCCGGTGTTCAGGGCGTCTACAACGCTGTATTTATTCATGGGGACTTGACGGGGGATCTTCTTTTTTATGGGCGCGGGGCGGGAACTTTTCCGACCGCTTCGGCGATCATGAGCGATCTCGTGGATATTTCCAAGAAGATCTCTGGTGGGGACGCGTCAAAAAATCAGGCGCTTGGTTTTTCCAAAAAATTAAAAGTTTATCCAAGCGACGATATTGTCACAAAATACTATCTCAGATTTCAGGTGGCCGACAAACCGGGCGTGCTGGGTCGTCTCGCGCTGGCGCTGGGGAAAAACAATATTTCAATCTTGAGCGTTCATCAAAAGGAATCTCATGACCCCCAATCGGTCCCCGTCATCGTCCTCACTTATGAAGCCAAGGAATCCGATTTAAGAAAAGCGCTTAAAGCGATCGACGCGGGCCGTGATGTTAGTAAAAAAACGATCGTACTCCGGGTGGAAAAATGACCCCACTACCCGATCGCAACGATTGCGGACCTCACCACCTGATCGGCTCGCCAAAGGCGAGCCGATCAGGTGGTGAGGTGATTTGGCGCGGCGTCATTGATCGATATAAAAAATATTTGCCGGTCACCGAGGCGACTTTGGTGGTGACGTTACACGAAGGCAACACGCCGCTTATCTACTCTGATGTTTTGTCCCGGCTTTTGTCCGCCGCGGTTTATCTTAAATACGAGGGGATGAACCCGACAGGCTCATTCAAAGACCGTGGAATGACGCTGGCAGTTTCGAAGGCTTTAGAAGCGCATTCCAAGATGGTCATTTGCGCCTCCACCGGCAACACCTCGGCGTCTGCCGCGGCTTACGCGGCCAAGGCCGGAATTAAAAGCGTCGTTTTGATCCCGAAAGGCGCCGTCGCCCTTGGAAAACTCAGCCAAGCGTTGATCCATAACGCGCAAGTAGTTTCGATTGACGGCAATTTTGACCAGGCGCTCCAACTGGCGAAAGAGATCGCTGAAAAATGGCCGGTCACGCTTGTGAATTCACTGAATCCGTTTCGTTTGGAGGGGCAAAAAACGGGCGCTTTTGAGATCTGCGACCAACTCGACGGCCGCGCTCCGGATTTTCACGCGATCCCCGTGGGCAATGCCGGTAACATCAGCGCTTATTGGAAGGGCTACAAAGAATATTTTAAAAATAAAAAAATATATAGTAAACCGGTGATGCTCGGTTTTCAAGCTCAAGGCGCCGCGCCGATCGTAAAAAAAAGGATCATCCTGAATCCCAAAACAGTCGCGACGGCGATCAAGATCGGAAATCCCGCCAGTTGGCGCATGGCCGAGGAGGCCAGGGATGAGTCGGGGGGTCTCATAGGGGCCGTCACCGACAAAGAAATTCTGGAAGCGTACAAGTTATTGGCCTCCAGAGAGGGCATTTTTGTGGAGCCGGCAAGCGCGGCAAGCGTCGCGGGGATTTTGAAGCTGGGGCGAAAGCGGTATTTTCAAAACAGGCGGTCCCGCAAGAAAAAAATTATTGTGTGCATTTTAACGGGACACGGTTTGAAGGATCCGGACTCGGCGTTGCGCGAAATTAAAAACCCCCAAGCGGTTCCCGCCAGACTAGACGCGATACTTGCGGCCGTCAAAATATGACCCCACCCCCTCTTTGTGAATTTGGAGAAATTTTTGATTCGCCATTGGCGAATCATTCCGCTTCCATGAGGCGGTATGGGGTGTCTGGCAGCGGAAACAAAGAGGTGGCGGGGTGAAAACCGTGATCTTGGTCTGCGCGGGCATGGCGGATGAGCCTATCGAGGAGCTCAAAGGAAGAACGCCGCTTGAGGTTGCCAAAACGCCCAACATTGATTTTTTGGCTCATAAGGGGAGCCTCGCGCAAAGTCTGTTTGTGCCCGGTGATCTGCGCCCAAGCGGCGAAGTGGCGGCGATGTCGCTTTTAGGTTTTGATCCGCAGGAATTTTATACCGGTATCGCGCCTCTGGAAGCGCTCGCGATGCATATCCCGCAAACCGACCGCGCCATTGCGTTTCGCTGTCAATTGGTGACTGTGTTGGACCAGGGGTTGGTCGATATCTATTCCGGAAATATTCCCCAGACGGAATCTAAATTATTGATCCACGCGCTGAACGAAAAGCTTTCAAACGATCGGTTCAAGTTTTACTCCGGAGAAAGTTTTAGAAATATTTTAATGGTAGACGACGCGGAGCTGTCGGAAAGCTTAGACGAACTTGAATGCGCCAGCCCGCAGTCTGTCGTAGGTCAGAGGGTTTTGAAAAATTTGCCCAAAGGCCCGGGGGCCTCGGGGATCCTCGAACTGATAGAAGCGGCGAAAACGATATTAGAGAATCATGAAATCAATAAAGTTCGCATTGATCTTGGGGAGAACCCCGCCAACGCGATTTGGCTGTGGGGCCAGGGAAAGCAGCCAAAAATCCCCACGTTTCAACAGCGTTTTAACCTGGCCGGCGGCATCGTGTCATCCTCCGTTGCCGTTCAAGGCCTCGCGGAGGCCCTGGGTCTTGAACGGATGGACGACAGTGACGGCGCCATCGAAAAAAAAGATTTTGTGTTTGTCTATCATGCGTTGACGGAAGGACACGCGATGGATCTTACGTCTAAGATTAAGAGGATTGAGGAGTTTGACGCGTCGGTGGTCGGGCCTGTTTTAAGAAAGTTGAAAAACACCGAACATCGTCTGTGTGTGGCCACGGACATGCTTTTACCGTTGTCCAAAAAAAACGCGGTTCACGGCTACGTTCCGCTTTTATTCGAAGGTCCTCTTGCTAAGGCCGGCCGGGGCGCGGCCTTTAACGAAAAAAACGCCCTCCAAAGCCAGCAAGTTTTTAATGAGGGATGGAAAATGATGGAATTTTTTTTAAAATGAGATTAGTGGTTCAAAAATACGGCGGATCCAGCGTCGCGAACCCCGAACGCATCCAAAAGGTTGCCCAAAGAATATTGCGTTATAAGAAAAACGGATGTGTCCTGGTGGTGGTCGTGAGCGCTTTGGGGGACACCACCGATGATCTGTTAACGCTTTCGGAACGGATCACAAAAAATCCCTCACGGCGGGAGCTCGACATGTTGATATCCACAGGCGAGCAGATTTCGGCGG
>PEWW01000006.1 GCA_002779345.1 Candidatus Omnitrophica bacterium CG07_land_8_20_14_0_80_50_8
ATGGCAAGAAATGAAAAAGGCCTCAAAGATGCGCTTAAGAAAATCCCGGCGCTTCGTGAAGAATTTTGGCGAAATGTGAACGTGCTCGGCGGCCATGAGACGCTGAACCCGGCTCTGGAACGAGCCGGCCGCGTAGCTGATTTTCTCGAATTTGCCGAGCTCTTGTGCGCGGACGCGCTTCATCGCGAAGAATCCTGCGGCGGACATTTTCGCGAAGAATATCAGACCCCGGAGGGAGAGGCGAAACGCGACGACGAACACTTCGCCTATGTGGCGGCATGGGAATTTAAGGGCGCCGGCATCGCGCCTGTTTTGCACAAAGAACCTTTGGTGTATGAGAACGTTCATTTGGCGGTGAGGAATTATAAGTGAAATGAGCCCTGAACTTATGCGATCGAAGGGAGCAAAAGTTCAGGGGCGAATTTCATCCTGAGCGAGCCCGAAGGGCGAGTCGAAGGATCTGATCCCATGATAAGGTTCTTCGTCCCGTCATGCGACGGGACTCAGAATGACAGATTAGTTTTATCGAGAACGGTAGAGGAAATAGTCGATGAATCTCAAACTAAAAGTCTGGCGACAAAATAATTCTAAAGACAAAGGACGCATGGAGTACGTCGAGGCGAATGATATCAGCCCGAACATGTCTTTTTTGGAAATGCTCGATGTGGTCAACGAAACCCTGACGCTTAAGGGTATTGAACCGATCGTTTTTGATCACGACTGCCGCGAAGGAATATGCGGGATGTGTTCCTTGGTGATCAACGGCATCGCCCACGGACCCGAGAAGAAAACAACGGCCTGCCAGCTTCATATGCGAAATTTTAAGGACGGTGACACGATTTTTATAGAGCCGTGGAGGGCGAAGGCCTTTCCGATAGTGAAAGACTTGGCGGTGGATCGCAGTGCCCTTGACCGTATCGTGCAGGCGGGCGGTTTTGTTTCGGCCGCTACCGGCGGCGCTCCGGACGGAAACGCGATCCCGGTTTCGAAAGATAACGCGGAAATCGCGATGGATGCGGCCGCGTGCATCGGATGCGGGGCTTGCGTGGCCGCTTGCAAGAACGCATCGGCGATGTTGTTCGTGGCGGCAAAGGTTTCTCATCTGGCGAACCTGCCTCAAGGGCAGGTGGAACGCGAACATCGCGTCGCGCGCATGGTCGCGCAAATGGATAAAGAGGGCTTTGGGAATTGCACGAATCAGTTTGAATGCGAGGCGGTGTGCCCAAAAGGGATCAGCGTCTCCTTTATCGCCAAGATGAACCGAGAGTATTTGAAAGCAAAAAAAGGGTAACCGCTAAGAGGAGTCCTGAATGGTTGAAACTGTCAGTGAGTCACCTAAAAAACCGGGTATTGTTATTTTTGTCTCAATCCTTAACTTTTTTTCGGCGGCCCTTTGGTTTTTGGAAGCCGCTTTTTTTGTGGTACTGCTCATTTTTGGAAATGCGATAAGTGTCACTCAGGCCATTACGGACAAACTCCGGCAAGGTTTGGCGAGTCAAAATTTGTCCCTGGGTCTTAATGCCGTTTTTTCTTTTTTTCTGATAGTGGGCGTCTTGCTCGGAGTTTATCATCTCTTGCTTGGGATCGGGCTTCAAAAAGGCAAAGGGGCCGCTTGGTATGTCCAGATCGTCACGGCCATTGTAGGTTTGATCCTGATTCCGTACGGCACGATCGTAAGCATCGTGATCCTTGTGCTCTTTTTTCAATCCGGCGTCAGAAATTATTTCAAGGTCTAACGGGTTCGACGCATGCCGCTTATCAAAGCCAAGATTCGCGTGGGTCATAGCCCGGATCCGGACGACGCGTTCATGTTTTATGCGATCGCCCACGATAAAATAAAAACAGACGGAATCACTTTTTCTCATGTCGTCGAGGACATTGAGAGCCTCAATAAACGCGCGTTTAAATCGGATCTCGAGGTGACAGCCGTGTCTGCGTTCGCATTTTTTCAGATCGCCGACAAGTACGCGCTGATGCCTTGCGGCGCGAGCCTAGGAGATAACTACGGGCCGTTGCTTATAGCCAAGGAGTCTATCTACTCAAAAGATCTCGAGGGTAAAAAAATCGCGGTACCCGGCCTCCACACCACGGCGTATTTGGCGTTGCGTCTTTTTTTGCCAAATTTCAAGGAGGTCGTAGTGCCGTTTGACGGGATTTTGGATGCGGTAAAAAACGGTGAGGTGGACGCAGGCCTGGTGATTCACGAAGGGCAGCTTACCTACTCAGAGCTCGGGTTTCATAAAGTGGCGGATTTGGGCGAGTGGTTTTACGAAATGACAAAGCTTCCGTTGCCGCTAGGGGTGGATGTGATCCGAAAAAATCTTGGCCGGGACGTGATGAGAAAAGTGACCAAGCTTTTGAAGAACAGCATTGAATATGGCCTGAAGCACCGCGAAGAGGCGTTGGTGTACGCAATGAAATTTGGCCGCGGAATTTCGACGGATACGGCCGATAAGTTTGTGGGTAGGTATGTGAACGATTACACCGTAGACATGGGCCGAAAAGGCAAAGAGGGCTTATTAACGCTGCATCAGGCCGCGGTGGAACATGGCGTTTTAAAGAAACCGGCAAAGATACAGTTTGTGGAGATGTGACTGACATGTTCGACGGAATGAAAGGCATGATGGGGCAGTTTCAGCTCATGCAAAAGCTCATGGCTGATGAAAATTTTAAAGCCTTCATAGCTCATCCGAAAGTGCAGGCGGTTTTTAAGGATCCGGAATTTAAAGAGATAGCGAAATCAAAGAATTTCTCTAAAATTCTTGCCAGCCCAAAATTTGCCGCGCTGATGCAAGATCCCGAGCTTTCCGTTTTAATGGCAAAGATCAATCCTCAACAGTTTATTCAAAGTTAAGAAACCGCGTCCCCATGATTAAGAAAATATCGTCCCGGGTGTTCTTCCTGATATTTATTGTCGTTTTGTCTGATACTGTTTTAGCATCGGCGGAACGGATCGAATCTAAAGATGAGGATAAAGACGGCCGCAAAGAAACTCGGGTGTTTTACGAGGGAAGCCAAATCACAAGAGTTGAGGTTGATAAAAACGGGGATGGGAAACCTGACCAGTGGGTTTACTTCAAAAGCGGAATAAGGAATCATTCTGAAATCGATGCTGACTTTGACGGCAAAATAGACAAATGGGTGATTTATGACGCCAAAGGAGTACGAAGGCAAACCGCCAAAGACACTAACCATGATGGCAAACCCGATGAATTTCTGACGTTTTTAAAGGGGCGGGATTTGGTGCTTAAAGAGTACGACCGTAACTTTGACGGGCGAATCGATAAACGGATGCTACAGCGATGGGATCCGAACAGGAAAATTACGACCTTCATCAACGGGAGACCCGGCTCCATCCCCAACCCCAGTTACCTTACTTTGCGGAGAGAAGAAGACAATAACTTTGACGGCAAGATTGACGTCTACAGAGAACGCGAAAATAAGAACCCCCCGGCCGACAAGATAGGAAAAGAAATAGATTCTGTGCCTGCCAAAATTCAAGAGAAAAAAAATAGTGCCGAATCGGATAAAAAAAAGAATCAAACGGACGGTGGGAAGCAACGAGGCTCTGTAGAAAATTTGGTTCAGAACATGAACGAAAGACACCAGTGGTAGGGAATAGGTTCTGACAAGACGGTGAATGCGTGAATACGCTTGACATTTTTTTAGTCGAATGCTAGGATCCCCTTTCTTTTAGGGGGGGGGTATGTCTACTTTTTTTGTGAAACCGGCGGATGTAAAAGAGAAACGATGGCAGGTTGTTGACGCGCGCGGCCAGGTTGTGGGTCGTTTGGCGGCAAAGATCTCGAGAATTTTGAGCGGCAAGAACAACACCGACTACACCCCTCATACCGAAACCGGGGACGGCGTGATCGTGATCAATGCCAAGGATGTGATCGTGACCGGCACTAAGGCAAAAACAAAAATTTATAAGTTCTACTCAGGATATCCGGGCGGTCAGAGGGAAAGCACTTTCGAACGGGTGATGGCGAAGGATCCGACGTATGCGTTAAGGCATGCGGTTAAGGGGATGCTTCCCAAATCCGTATTAGGCAAACGGATGATCACGCACCTACTGATTTATGCCGGAGCCGAGCATCCGCATGCGGCGCAAGTCAACGCAAACACGTCAAAAAAAGTTTCGAGCGCGCAACCCAAAAAGGAAAAAAAGTAGATGTCACCTACCGAGCTATTGAAGGCCCCCGCTGAAAAAGATTTAGGCACCGGAAGGCGCAAAGAAGCGACTGCGCGTGTTCAGCTATTCAAGGGAACCGGGATTATTCAAGTGAACAAAAGGGATATCAAAAAATATTTCGGGCGTCTGACGCTGCAGATGATCGTACGGCAACCGTTGGAAGCCATGCAGCTTAATGACAAGCTGGATATCATTGCCAATGTCAGGGGCGGCGGGCTGGCCGGTCAGGCAGGAGCCGTGCGCCACGCTATTTCAAGGGCTTTAGTAAAATTTGATGAAACCTTGAAGCCGCTTTTACGCCGCGGCGACTATTTAACCCGTGATTCCCGTATGAAGGAACGTAAGAAGTACGGACGCAAAGGGGCTCGGCGTAGATTTCAATTTTCGAAGAGGTAGTGTTTATTTTTTAAAAGACCACCCAACGAAAAATCTTATAACTATAATAAATGCCGAGCGTTACGCTCGGTATTTTTATTTATTTTTTGACAGAATTAAGAAACGCCTCTATAATAACAAGTTTATTGCTGTTACGACAAATCAAACGGGATAGCCCTATGACGCGGAAGATAAATGTGGGAGTTGTTGGAGCGACGGGATACACGGGCGAAGCGTTGGTGCGAATTCTCGCGGATCATCCGAAGGCGCGGCTTGTCTATGTCTCTGGGAAAGAGGACCGCAAAACCAAGATCCAGGAAATTTTCCCTTATTTAAGGCATCAATTGGATTTGGAATGTAAGGCATTTTCCGTTGACGAGGCCGTCGAGCAATGCGACTTTATTTTCCTATCATTGCCGCATACGGTTTCTATGCAGGTGGCGCCGGCCATCTTAAAGGCAAAGAAAAAAGTGGTGGACATAAGCGCCGATTACCGCCTGAAGGATGAAAAAATTTATGAACGGTTTTACAAAGTGAAGCATCGGGACGCGGCAAATTTAAAACACGCCGTCTACGGTTTGCCCGAGATAAACCGAGCAAGGATCCGCGGGGCGGCGCTGGTTGCGAATCCGGGCTGTTATCCTACCGGTTCGATTCTTGGGCTCCTACCCGGAATTAAGGGCGACCTGTTTCGCTCCGAGACGATCCAGATCGATGCCAAGAGCGGCGTCACCGGCGCGGGGCGGAAGGCGGATAAAGCGCTTAATTTTTCGGAGGTAAACGAGTCCTTTAAGGCGTACAAGCTTTTTGAACATCAACATGTGCCGGAGATCAACCAAGAGCTGTCGCGCGTCGCCAAGAGGGAGGTGGATGTCGTGTTTGTACCGCATCTTTTACCGATCAACCGGGGGATCTTGAGTACGATTTATGTGAAGCTTAAGAAGCGCATGACGACCGACGAGCTCATCGGCGTTTACGCCAAGGGCTACGCCAAGGAACCCTTTGTGAAGGTTTATGAAAACGGCCGGTTGCCCGAAATTAGGCATGTCATAAATACCAATTTTTGCGATATCGGTCTTAAGGTCAACGAGTCCAAAAATCTGGCGGTCATCGTGACGACTATTGATAATCTGGGCAAAGGCGCCGCCGGTCAGGCGGTCGAGAACATGAATATCATGTCCGGTTTTGAAGAAACGGAAGGTCTTTGAAAATGACCCCACCACCTCATTCTATGCTTGGTAAGCATTCGATTCGCCTATGGCGAATCGTTGCGTCAAGAAGCATGGGTTTTAAAGGTGTATGGCTTGACGCAATGAAGGAGGCGGCGGGGTGAAGATAATCCATGGCGGCGTGACGGCCCCTCTCGGTTTTAAGGCGAACGGTATTGCCTGCGGTATCAAGAAATCGAAGAAACGGGATCTGTCACTCATTGTTTCGGAAAAGATCTGCAACGCCGCCGGAGCGTTCACCGCCAACAAGGTTCAGGCGTCCTGCGTGGTGGTGACTCGAGAGCGTTTAAAAGATGCTCGCGCTCAAGTGATCGTCGCTAACTCCGGCAACGCTAACTGCATGACCGGCAAAAGCGGGTTTGAAAATACGAAGACCGTGGCCTCTTGCACCGCGCGGATTCTCAAGCTCGACAAAAAAGATGTTTTGGTCGCTTCGACCGGTGTGATAGGCAAGCCGTTGCCGATCAAAAAAATTATCGGCGCGTTACCGGATCTGGCGCAGGGTTTGAGTAAACGGGGGAGCGCATACGCGGCGGCCGGTATTTTAACGACAGATCGGATAGTCAAAGAAATTGCCGTCGAATTTTGGATCGACAAACGGCGCGTAAGGCTCGGAGCGATCGCGAAGGGCGCCGGTATGATCAATCCGCAGATGACGTCGCAAGGACCCAGGCACGCCACCATGCTTTGTTTCGTCACGACGGATGTTGTGATCACGCCCAACGCCTTGCGTGACGCGTTAGACCGGGCGGTCGCCAAAACTTTTAATACGATCACGATCGACGGGGACATGTCCACGAATGACATGACGCTTGTGTTGGCCAACGGCATGGCCCAGAACAAAAAGATTGTGGAAAAAACGAAGGAATTCAGAGTTTTTTTAAAAGCGCTTGAGACGGTCTTTTTGACATTGGCCAAACAGATGATTCGCGACGCCGAAGGCGCCACGAAATTTGTGGAGGTTTCGGTCACGCATGCGCAAACCTTCGAAGATGCCAGGAGTGTTTCAAAGTCCGTGGCAAAATCGAGCCTGGTCAAATGCGCCCTCTTTGGCTGCGATCCCAATTGGGGCCGCATCGCCGCCGCGGTCGGCTATGCCAACGCGCACGTGGATCCATGGCGGATGCATATTTATTTGGGTCGAGAGCTTGTTTTGAAAAATGGCGGGCGGGTGGCACATCAAGCCAAAGCCCTCAACCGTGTTTTTGCGCAGAAAAATATAAAGATCACGGTTGATTTAGGACTTGGCAAATACAAGGCCACCGCGTACACGTGTGATTTTTCGACCGACTATGTCAAAATTAATTCAGCCTACAGAACTTAGCGGTGTACGCCTGTTTGCCGGCAGGCAGGAATCAACTCTGCCCACAGCGCCTAACAATCTGCTGAAAAGCCTGCAGTCTGCTCACCACTAAGGGGATCGAGCGATGGAAGCAATGATTAGAAAGGCCGACGTTTTAATCGAGGCCTTGCCCTATATTCAGAGTTTCTACGATAAAACGATCGTGATCAAGTACGGCGGCGCGGCCATGACGGATCGTGCGATTCGACATAACGTTTTGGAAGATATTGTATTTATGAGCTATGTGGGCATGCGGCCGTTATTGGTTCATGGGGGCGGGCCGTTTATTTCCAAGCGGCTGGAGGAGCTGAACCGTGAAGTAAAGTTTGTCAAAGGATACCGCGTCACTGACGAGGAAACGATGGAAGTCGT
>PEWW01000138.1 GCA_002779345.1 Candidatus Omnitrophica bacterium CG07_land_8_20_14_0_80_50_8
GGAGCGCGCCTCCGGCCGGGTACAAAAAGATCGAAAAAAAGTTGGTGGTGGATAAAAAAATGGCTTTGGTGGTGAAGGAGCTGTTCGAGAAGTTCGTTGAGACTCGATGTTTTGGCGAAGTTCTGGATTTTGCAAGAAAGAATGGAGTCAGTGTCCAAAAAAATGGGAAGTTGATTACCTCGAATGGCCTCTACTACCTCATGAGAAACCCCGTCTATATCGGGAAGATCCTATGGCGGGGCAAATTACTGCCGGGAAGCCACGAGGCCATTATTTCAGAGGATTTGTTTCTTGAGGCGCAAAATTGTATCAAAAAGAAAGCCATAAAAAAGAGGCTCTATAGAAAAACAACTCGCCTCAAGAAAAGTAATTCTAAAAATAATCCTAGGAAAAAATACAATGGAAGTAATTATAAATATTGAAGATACGACAACGAGTGGCCTAGCGCATGAGCTTCAAAGCAGGTTGTCTGTCTCGGCGGGAAGGGTACGCGAGGGCGCCGTGAACCCCGACGCCCCCGCTTGTAACACTACGTTCGATACTAAGAAATGGTGGGCAGGGAAGGATTCGAACCTTCGAAGGCATAGCCGACAGATTTACAGTCTGCTGCGTTTGACCGCTTCGCTACCTGCCCGAAAACCGAGCTGGAGGTCGGGATTGAACCGACGACCTACGGTTTACAAAACCGTTGCTCTACCAGCTGAGCTACTCCAGCGAAATGCTTTTGGCAAAAAACGAACGATGTCGCTTGCAAGGAGACTAAGCTCTCCACGCTCTTTCACCGCCAAGTCTGCCGCTTTTCCGTGCAAATACACGGCCCAGCAAGACGCCAAAAATGGGTCTAACTTTTGACAGACAAACGCGGTGATCATCCCCGCTAAAACATCGCCGGATCCGCCCTTGGCCATGCCGGGATTGCCGGTCGAATTGACATAGCACTTGCCGCGTCCGACGACCAGCGTTCCGCGGCCCTTTAATACAAGCACCGTATCATAAAACTTGGAAAGCCTTTTGGCAAGTTTGATTCTTTCGGTTTTTTGGTTTGGCCATTTCTCGGAAAAAAGTCTCTCAAACTCTTTTTGATGCGGCGTTACCACCAAGGGTTGGGCATGACTCAGCAAAGCGTTGGCTCTGCCTCTGAAACTATTAATCCCATCCGCGTCAAGGACAGTCGTCACCGATAGGGACCGGACAAGCTTGCGTACCAAGTGCGCGGTCTCGGCGTGCCGGGAAAGACCCGGGCCTATCAGCAATCCATTGATCTTACTTTTATGAATGAACTTTACGATCTCTGAATAACCCGCATAGCTCAGACTCGCCTGGCCGGTTTCGGGAAGTCCGAGTTGCATAACTTCAGGGATTGTTTTCGCCGCAATTGGGAGCAAGCTTTTTGAAATCCCTAAAGTGACAAGACCGCTCCCCGCTTCAAGGGCCGCGCGCGACGCCAAGATCGCGGCACCGGTCATACCGCGCGAACCGGCGATGACCAGCGCGTGGCCATAATAGCTTTTATCCGCATTCTTCTTTCGTGGTAATAATGGGAATTTTTTGGGCAGTTTGAACATATTTAGAAAATCAGCATCGCGCTAGCCACCGCATAATTTTCCGTATGCGAGAGACTGACGACCACGTCTTTTAATTTCCTTTTTCTTCTTGTCTTTTCGGCAAAGCCATGCCAAACCACCAGCGGTTTTCCGTAGGGGTCGTTTAAGATTTCGACATTTTTCCAGCCGACAAAATCTCTTTCGACCTCGCCTAGCGCTTTAAAGATCGCCTCTTTCGCGGCGAAGCGCGCCGCCAGATGCTGATAGGGAAACCGTTTGGAATTCGCGTAGGCAAGCTCCCGGTGAGTATACACTTTCCTTAAAAAACTTTGTCCCCAGCGTTTACTCACACGGCTCAGGCGTTTAATTTCAACAATGTCGATGCCGATCGCCTGATTGGGAGATTTGTTTTTCGAGCGCTTTTTCATGACCGGATCAACGCGTTCATTTCTTTGACCGCCGTCTCCAGGCCTACCCAAACCGCGCGGCTTATGATCGAGTAACCGATGTTAAGCTCCTTCAAACCACTGATCCGGGCAATAGCGGCCACGTTTTGATAATCCAGTCCGTGCCCGGCGTGCGCGACCAGACCCGCCTGGCGGGCAAGATCCACGGCGAGCCTCAAGCGCGCGAGCTGTCTTTGAACGCCGCGTTTCGTTTTTTGGTTAGCGTACAGACCCGTGTGAAATTCCACCGCCCCAGCCCCCAGTTTTTTCGCCAGGATGATTTGTTTGGGATCCGGATCAATAAAACAGCTCACTTCTATTTTTTTCCTGCGAAACATCTCCATCGACCGCGCAAAGCGCGAGCTTTCGCTTAAAAGATCCAGGCCGCTCTCGGTAGTCATCTCCTGTCTTTTTTCGGGTACCCAAGTAACTTGCTGGGGCCTAAGTTTTAGAGCGATCTTCACAACCGACGGCGCCAACGACATTTCAAGATTGAATTTAATGCCCAAAACCGCTTTCGCCCGAAAAATATCCGAGTCTTGAATATGCCTCCGATCTTCTCTTAGATGCATGACAATCGCATAAGCGCCGGCTCGTTCGCACACCCGAGCCGCTGTCACGGGATCCGGATCATTGCCTTGCCTGGCCTGACGCAAAGTGGCCACATGATCGACATTGACGCCCAGCTTCATCGATTTTCTTTGGTGGGAACTTTTTCTTCGACGATCTTTTCAATCGGCACCGTCACATCAACGAGATAGGGCGTACCGGAAAGAGGTATCCCGGCCACACTCTCCAACGGGATTTTTTTTGTAATACTTTTGGTGCTTTCACTAATATCGATAAGTGCGGTCTCCGCGACGGATGTCTCTTCTAAAAGGGCTTCGGGGCCCACCACCGTCACTCTTGCCGGTTCGGGAGACACCTTGTCCGCTAAAAGCCTATAACCGTCCGGCGGAGACGTCGCGAGCCTCACCTTCACGGGCAAATTTCGGGCAGTCAGTTTGATCAATTTGTAGGAAGGGTCGGCCAGTTTCTTGTCTTTCTCGACGTTGTTGATTTCGCCGGCGATATAGGTGTAGGTCAGAACCGCGCAAATGAGCGACGCTGCTTTTAACACCCAGGATCCTTTCAAAAGATTCATTTTTTTAAATCTCCGCTATCATAGCCGTCCAAGTTAGCTTCGCCGTCCTCAAGCGAAGCGAAGGATCTTATGGCAAGACCCTTCGGCAAAAAGCGCCTCAGAATGACGGTTGGATGGCTCATAAGTTAGAAACAAACGCTCCGGCATATAAAGCACTATTTCAGCGTAAATTTTTTGCCCTTTGTCCCCGCCTTTAGCGGCCGATAAAGCTCTAATAGATGCGTTTTTAGCTTTTCTTCATCAAGATCGCGTGTGATCTTGCCCTGGCTCATGGACGAGATAATCCCTGTTTCCTCCGAAACAACGATCACCAGCGCATCGGTCTCCTCGCTTAAACCTAACCCGGCGCGGTGGCGGGTCCCCAGCATTTTGGACAATTTTTGGCTCTGCGACAAAGGAAATAAACATCCCACCGCGATGACACGCCCGCCATGGATCACGATCCCGCCGTCATGAAACGGGGTGTTGGGCATAAAAATGGTCAATAATAGTTCCGAGGTTAAAACGCCGTCCAGCGAAATCCCCGTTTCCACGTACGGTTTCAGGCTGATCTCTTTTTCGATGGCTATCAGGGCGCCGACGTGGCTTTTGGACATCGAGATCACAGCCTTCACGACCTCTTCCACCAAGCGTTCCTCTTTCAGAAAAAGTTTGAAGAGCGGGCTTTGACCGATGCGCGTCAGACCGCGCCTGAGTTCGGACTGAAATATAATAAAAAAACCAATAATGGATATTTGAAATAAATGAGCCAAGAACCAACGGATAGTTTTAAATTTAAAAACTTCCGCCGCAAAAAAAACCACACCGATGATCACGAGGCCTTTCAGGGCCTGAACCATACCGCTGTCTTTGATATACACGAACAACAGGTAATACGCGAACCAGAAAATACCGATTTCGATGGCGGGTTTCCAAAACGTTTGGAAATATTGAATAACGATTGTTTGGTCTAAAGGCATGATCCACGCTTCCCGTTCACGGATGCCCAGGCGGTCCGATCCAACAACGCCGCAAGGTGCCTATGGGGTAACACATCATGAACTCGCAGGATGTGCGCCCCCTTCTCAATGGCCGCCGCGGCTGCGCCCAGTGAACCGTAGAGTCTGTCGGAGACGGAGACATCCAGTAAATGACCGATAAATGACTTACGCGATAATCCTACCAGCAACGGGCAGTTGAGCGTTGAAAAAAAATCGAGACGGCTTAAAATCTCCAAATTTTGCTGAGTCGTTTTCCCAAAACCGAACCCGGGATCCACGGCGATGTTTGACCGTGGAATACCGGCGTCCGTCGCGAACCGGACGGCCTGCCGTAAATAATCCCTTATTTCTTCCAACAAATGCCGATAGGCGGGCCGAGACTGCATAGTTTTTGGATTTCCCCGCATATGCATTAAAACGACCCCCGCCTGGTGACGCGCGATTAATTTTGCCATCCGCTTATCGCCGTTCAACGCGCAAATATCATTGATCACAGACGCGCCTTCGTCCAACGCCATCTCGGCCACTTCATATTGAAAAGTGTCGACGGATATCGGAATCTGAATTTTACGCGACAGACGCTTAAGCACCGGTCGAATCCGCCTCGTTTCTTCTTTCGCCGAAACAGGTTCTGAACCGGGACGAGACGACGCTCCGCCCACATCGATAAGATGCGCGCCTTCCTCCTCCATCCGGATCGCCCGCGCCTGGGCAAGGCCGGGATCCATGAAACACCCTCCGTCACTAAAAGAATCGGGGGTCACATTGAGGACCCCCATGATTTTGGTTTCACGCCCCAGGCAAAGCCGGGCACCGCGAAATTGAAAATTAAAGCGCGGCCGTTGGGATCCCAACAATAGCCCTGACTGCTTCCGCGTCGAGCACTTCTTTTTCCAAGAGTACCTTCGCGAGTGCTTTAAGTTGATCCATGTGCGCGGTCAATTCGTTCCTGGCCTTGGTATAAGCCTCCTCGATGATTCGTTTGATCTCCACGTCTATCATGCGAGCCGTTTCTTCGCTGTAATTTCTCTCTTCGCCCAAATCGCGGCCTAAAAATACCTGATGATCCCTGCGTCCGAGCGTCAAGTTTCCCATCTTTTCGCTCATGCCAAATTCGCATATCATCCGCCGCGCGATATTGGTGGCCACTTCCAGATCGTTGTGAGCACCGGTGGTGATCTCCCCGAAATTAAGCTCCTCTGAGGCGCGTCCTCCCAAAAGGACCACCAGTTTTCCCAATAATTCTTTCTTTGAAACGAGGTATCTGTCTTCGAGCGGCACTTGCATCGTGTAGCCCAACGCCGCGGTGCCGCGAGGAATAATAGAAACTTTATGCAAAGGATCCGCGCCGGGCACTAAAAGGGCAAGCAACGTGTGGCCCGACTCATGATAGGCGACAATGATCCGCTCGTTGGCGGATATAATACGGCTTTTCCGCTCGGGCCCCGCCATCACGCGCTCAATCGACGCCTGCAGTTCCACCATGCCCACGCCTTCCTTATTGTACCGCGCGGCGAGGAGGGCCGCTTCGTTGGCAAGGTTCGCGATGTCCGCCCCCGAGAAGCCGGGAGTCTGACGCGCGATAGATTTTAAATCCACGTGATCGAGCAGTTTAATATTTTTCGTATGAACCTTCAAAATCGCCTCACGGCCGTTCAAATCAGGCCGGTCGATGACGATCTGACGGTCAAATCGCCCCGGGCGCAAAAGCGCGGGATCCAACACATCGGGCCTGTTGGTCGCCGCGATCAAGATCACCGCCTCCTGAGTGTTAAAACCGTCCATCTCAACTAAAAGCGCGTTCAACGTTTGTTCGCGCTCGTCGTGGCCTCCGCCGATCCCCGCGAACCTCTGCCGGCCGATCGCGTCGATCTCGTCTATAAAAATAATACAGCCCTTTCCGGTCGCCTTGACGGTTTTCTTCGCCTGCTCAAAGAGGTCCCGCACGCGCGAGGCGCCCACGCCGACGAACATTTCCACAAAATCCGATCCCGAAATCGAAAAAAACGGAACGTCCGCCTCGCCGCTGACCGCTTTAGCCAATAGGGTCTTGCCCGTGCCCGGCGGCCCCATTAGCAGAACCCCTTTCGGAATTTTTCCGCCCAGCTTTTGAAATTTCTTAGGTTCTTTTAAAAACTCGATGATTTCTTTCAATTCTTCCTTCGCTTCTTCGACGCCGGCGACATCTTGAAAGGTAATCTTGGTATTGGCCGAAAGCCGCGCCTTGGATTTCCCAAACGACATGATCCGTCCGGTGCCGCCCGCGCCGCCGCCCCGGTACATGAGAAACCAAAAAAGACCCACAAAAAGAAGCGGCCCTATCACCGCGTATAAAAGCTGGGACCAAAACGTCTTTTCTGGACGGATCTCATAGTTGGGTAGTTTTTCTCTCAACGTCCGCTCAATATCCGGGTCGCGCTCCGGAAGCAAGACGTGGTATTTTTCACCGGTCACCAGATCCCCCGTGACATCGCTGGCCACACGGATCCCCGACTTGATCGCGGGCTTCGACATATTGGACTCGAGCATCGAGTAAAATTCGCCGTAAGTCAATTGCCGGCTCTGCTTTTCGACCGGCAGCGTCCCCACTCGCGTGAAATAAAATATGCTCATGAACAGAACGATCCATAAAAATATAGAGCCGGGAAACCACTCTCTGGGGTTCTTTTTGGAAGACGGCTTTTGACTATCGTTAGGCTGACTCATACCGCTGATCTTTCTATTTGGTTATGTGCGCGATGACCCCAAGCAATTTGCCCCACGGTCATGGCGGAAGCCGCATTATACCAAAAGTGATTCCCTTTGCAAAGGACGAATCTAAAGCTATCTTCTTTACTTGACAACACGGACCTCAATTCATATACTGGCAAAATATCGCGTCACTTGATACCGCAATATTTTGAAATCGCGTGAGTTGTAACTGGAGCCGGCGGCTCAAGGATTAGGCGCTTAAGCTTATGAAAAAAATTAAAATAGCTATTGTCGGCGTTGGAAACTGCGCGAGTTCTTTGATCCAGGGTCTTGAGTTCTACCGGCGAGCCCGCCTTCAAAACGGACAACGGGACGTACCGGGTCTCATGAATTATGAGATCGGCTCCTACCGTCCTCAGGATATCGAGGTCGTGTGCGCTTTCGATATCGATGAGCGTAAAGTGGGCCTGCCTGTCAAGCGCGCGATCTTCCAGGCGCCCAACTGCACACGGCTGATCACGAACC
>PEWW01000010.1 GCA_002779345.1 Candidatus Omnitrophica bacterium CG07_land_8_20_14_0_80_50_8
GATCGGCACCTGGGAATCAATCTGGGCCAGTTCCCTTGAAAGCCTGGCCTGCGCTTGGTAAGTTTCAAGATTCGCTTTCAATCGGCCGCTTTTAATTTTTGATATATTTTTTAAAACGCCTTCGAGCGATCCAAACTCACTGATCAATTTGCCGGCTGTCTTGCCGCCGATACCGGGCACGCCCGGAATATTGTCGGCGGCGTCCCCCATGAGCGCCATGATCTCAACGACCTGTTTGGGCATGACCCCAAATCTATTTTTCACGGCCGCTTCGTCGTAAATAAAATTTTCTTTCTGAGGATTTAAAACGCGGATCTTTTTATTCACGAGCTGCAACGCGTCCTTGTCGCTTGTCACAATGAATGTCTCATGACCGGCCAGCTCCAGCTTCCTGGCGATGGTTCCCATCACATCGTCGGCTTCGTACCCTTCTTTTTCAAAGATGGGAATATTCATCGCTTGAACCACCGCCTTGATAATCGGCATCTGCGACACCAGATCCTCCGGCATCGGCGGACGTTGAATTTTATACTGGTCATAACGTTTATGACGGAAAGTCGGCCCCTTCAAGTCGAAGGTCAGGGCCACTCCGTCGGGATTGAATGCTTTGATCAGCTTTTCAAGCATCGTAATAAATCCATACACCGCATTGGTAGCCTGGCCTTTGGAGTTTCTCAACTCACGCACCGCGTAAAACGCGCGGTAACAGAACGAATTGCCGTCCAGCAGGATAACTTTCATGGCTTGGCTCGCTTGGGATAACCGACTTATCATTTAGATTTTATTTTCGAATGTTTTTTTAAAAAGAGTTGTAAGATTTGCCTATGAGGTTTTAATTTCCCTACTGGGAGACCGCGATAAAATGCAAAAGTATCACGACCAGTATCAGGCATAGAATATAATAGTCATTAAAATACCAAAAATCTTTGAGCTTTTCGACGAACGTCACTCGGCCCACCGTGCTGTCATGAACAAAGGTGGCCTGTAGGTGAGGGAAAAGCTCACGCTCTATTCTCCATTTAATTTTGAGCCCCTCGATGTCCTCTTTTTTAAATCGTAAGAAAGCGCCGGCGATAGAGTGCGTGGGAATCGCGTGTTTGTGTACTAAATCCCAAAGCTCCTGTTCGTTCACGTCCAAAATCTCAGAGGCCTCGCGAATATCGAGGTAATGCTCTTCAGCTAAATGATCCGGCTGTCCGCTATCCACTCATCCACCTTTTGCCTTTCAAATCTCTGGTCAAAAACCACCCGGGCCTAAAATAAAACTTCAAACCGACGGGTGATACATAAAATCGGAATAGCTCGACAAATCCAAAGTGTCGCGCCGGCCTTCTAGATACAAGGCTGACCCAAGCGCCGCAATCATCGCGGCGTTGTCCTGACAAAGACAAAAATCAGGAAAAACCGCTCGAATCGATGCCGCCTTGGCACAGCGGCGCAATTTATATCGCAGTCTCGAGTTGGCACTGACGCCGCCACCGACCACGATCGATCTTACCTGTTCCATTTTGGCGGCGCGGACACTCTTCTCCGCCAACACATCGCATACCGCTTCCTGGAACCCGGAACAAATCTCTTTTTTGACCTTAAGACTTAACGGTTTTTCTTTCTTTAATTGCTCGACTTTATAGAAAACTGCCGTCTTGATGCCGCTAAAACTAAAATCCAAAGAATCTTTAGAAAGAAACGGCCGAGAGAACTTAAACAACGCGGAATCTTGACCTTTGGCTAAACGATCCACCTCTGGACCGCCAGGATACCTCAAACCTAGGATTTTTGCAACTTTATCAAACGCCTCGCCTGAGGCATCGTCGAGAGTCCTCCCAAGGATCTTCACTTTACTTGGGCTATCCATCCTTAAGATCATGGTGTGTCCTCCGGAGACTGCCAGACCCAAAATCGGAAATGTCAGGTGAGGATCCGAAAGAAACCCCGCGTACACATGCGCGATCACATGATCCACACCCACCAAAGGCTTGCGGAGGCCCAGCGCCAGCGCTTTGGCCGCGGAGAGACCGACCAGGAGAGACCCCATGAGGCCCGGCCCTTGGGTCACCGCGATCAGATCAATATCCTTCAATGAAAGGCGGCCTTTTTTAAGCGAGAGATCAAGGCACGGAAGGATGGTCTCCAGATGCGCCCGCGAAGCGATCTCCGGCACTACTCCGCCGTATTTTTTGTGTTCCTTTAGGCTTGAAAACACAATATTAGACAGAACTTGCCTGCCATTTTTTACTATCGAAACGGAGGTTTCGTCGCAGGAGGTTTCAACACCGAGTGTGATCATAAGTCATCCTATAAGGGGTCGAGTCTTTCCCTGCCGGCAGGCAGGCTTGACTACACCTCTTTAAACACACTCCCATAGTTTGAACTTCCCCGGATCGTTAACGCCCCTGCAGTTCTAGAGCCGCCGGACGACATTTATTCCGCCAAATCCTTCACCCACACGAACCGGATCCCGGCTTGCTCGATGGTGGGAACCATTTCTTTGATCACTTGCATCGTCATTTTTCGGTCATGCCCGACCACGATCACACGGCCGCGTTTTAGAGCGATATTTTGGGCTATTTTGAGCTGGTTCTTGATGGCCGCCGGATTCATTTCATTGTCGATAAATACATCGCGCTTACTAAATCGAACCCCCGTTTCCTTCGCCGCCTGAGGGCAGACAGTGGTCGAACTGGTATTGCTGTCGATAAAAAACAACCCCTTGGACGAAAGATGCTTCAACACGGTTCTCATCACGCGCAGATCCGAGGTCGCGGCGGAACCCATGTGATTATTCACCCCCGCGGCATGAGGGATATTCGCAAGCGCACGGTCCAGATAGACGATAATCAACGGGTCCGGCATCTCGAGCAAGATCATATGCCGTTCAAGGTTTTTGGTCTGATGCTTGGGCTGCATGGGCATGTGGAGCATGACGCCGAGACCATTTTGATAGGCCGCTTTCGCGATCCGGGCGCTCTGCGGCAGATGCGGCAGAATGGATAACGTCAATGGCCGTTGGATATCCACGGCAAGCTTGGTCAAAGAAAAATTATTGCCCCAATCATCCAAGATGATCGCCATTCGCGGACCCGCGGGAGGGGTGACGGGAGGAATAACGGCTTGAGGGGGCTCTTTCTTATAAACCACTCGCTTGAGAGCAATGGTTTCTTTAGGATAAACAGGTTTTTTGTGAACACAGCTTCTAACCACAAAAAAACTGATACCCAACACAAACAAAACGGATAGAATTATTTTTAGATTACGCACATTTTTCTCAAGTCGTCCGCGCTTAATTCCGGACGCGACCGTTCTAAATTTCTTTTAATTTTATCAACAATAGATCTTTCGCCTTACCGGGGTTGGCTTTGCCCTTGGATTTTTTCATCACCTGACCGACGAGGAACTGCGCGGCACTTGGTTTGCCGGATCTGAAATCATCGACAACTTTAGGGTTCGCCTGCATCACCTCCGCGATCCATTCGATAAGCGCACCGTCTTCTGACACTTGTTCTAAATGCTTTTCTTTCATGACCGTTTCGGGATCCAGTCCGTTGGCGATGACCTCCGCAAAAACATTGTCTTTGGCCGCTTGAAAACTCATGCGCCCCTTTTCAACCAATTGGTAGATCTTGCTAAGATGGTTCGCGGTAAGTTTAGTTTGGTTAAGCGTTACGCCCTTGGATCCCAGATACGCGAACACCGGACCGATGATCCAATTCGCGGCTGCCTTAGCGTTTTTTGAGAGCTTGACCGTCTCCTCAAAAAAGAGCGCCACGTCGTCCTGACCGCTCAACAGACACGCGTCATAATCGGACAACCCGTACTGTTTAGCGAATCTTTCTTTTTTCTGACGCGGCAGTTCCCATTTGGAAAACTCGGCGCGCGCGGTCTTGATTTCCTCTTCGGAAACCGTGAAAGGCACCAAATCCGGCTCCGGAAAATAACGGTAGTCATTCGCCTCTTCTTTAGAACGCATAGAAAAAGTTTTCTGAAGTTTGTCGTCCCACAACCTTGTCTCTTGTGTGAGCGCGACGCCTTTTTCAAAGGCTTCAGTCTGGCGCGTGACCTCAAACTCCAGAGCCGCCTTGACCGCTTTAAATGAATTTAAATTCTTGATCTCTACCCGCTTACCCAGCGGATCACTTGCGGCGTTTCTGACCGAAACGTTCGCGTCGCACCGCAGTTGGCCTTTTTCCATGTCACACTCAGAAACGCCGACGGCCTTGAGGATCGTTTTAAGATGCGACAGATATTCATAAGCTTCGGCTGGATTTTCCAAATCCGGCTCGGTGACAATTTCCAAAAGCGGCGTCCCGGCGCGGTTTAGGTCCACCAGACTGGTGTCCGGAGACTGATCATGGATCAGTTTGCCCGCGTCTTCCTCAAGATGCGCGCGGTTCAAGCGTATTTTCTTGCCGGAATCCAGCTCAACGAACCCTCCGCGCCCCAGCGGACAATCCCATTGCGAAATCTGGTAACCCTTGGGGAGGTCAGGGTAATAATAATTTTTCCGGTCAAACTTTATTTTCTTTGAAATCGTTCCGGAAAGCGCCAGCACCGCCCTCAGGCCAAGATCAAACACCCTGCGGTTCAATACCGGCAAAGCTCCGGGGAGCCCCAAACAAACGGGGCATGTCCGGCTATTGGGCGCGCCGCCAAATTGAATCCGGCATCCGCAGAAAATCTTTGTCTTTGAATCAAGCTGTACATGCACTTCAAGACCGACGGTGGTCAACATACATTTCCCAATCGCTTGTGATAATCCGTTGCTTGCTCAAAGGCGTAGGCGAGTTGATACAAGGTCCCCTCATCGAAAGGTTTGCCGATAAATTGCAGGCCCAGCGGAAGGTCTTTCCCGCCGGTTGAGTGATCCGTCCCGCCGGGCACTGAAAGTGCCGGCACACCCGCCAGATTCGCCGGAATGGTGTAAATGTCAGACAGATACATTTCAAGCGGACTAGCCGCCTTCTCGCCCAATTTAAAAGCCGGACTAGGCGCCGTGGGTGATAAAATCGCGTCTACTTTCTTAAAGGCCGCGTCGAAATCGTTTTTTATTTTCGTGCGGACCTTCATCGCGTGCAAATAGTACGCGTCGTAATAACCGCTGGAAAGGCTGTAAGTGCCTAAAATAATTCTCCGTTTTGCCTCCGCTCCAAATCCCTGCCCGCGGGTATGCTCGTACATTTCAAGCAGGCTTGGAGCGGATTTGTCCCGAAATCCAAAGCGAACCCCGTCAAAACGCGCGAGATTCGAGCTAGCTTCGGCCGGCGCCACAATGTAATAAACGCTGACCGCGTAGGCGATGTGCGGCAGGGATAGGGCCTCCACTTTCGCTCCTAAGGATTTCAATACTTTCACGGCATTTTCCAAGATCGGCGTTTGGACAGGCGCGGCGATACCGATCCGCATTCCCTGGATCGACCGGCCTAGAAAATCCGAATAATCAGGTACGGGGACGTCGGCCGAAGTGGAATCCTTGGGGTCGTGCCCGGCGATGACGTTCAGGAAGAGCGCGTTGTCCCTGACGTCTTTTGTGATCGGCCCGATTTGGTCGAGACTGGAGGCAAACGCAATCAGGCCGTAACGCGACACACGGCCATAAGTGGGTTTCATACCTACCACGCCGCAGAAGGAGGCGGGTTGGCGAATGGATCCTCCGGTGTCACTGCCGAGCGCGGCGATGGCCGTGTGATCGGCGACACAGGCCGCGGACCCGCCGCTAGAACCGCCGGGAACCCTTTCGGGGTCTCTCGGATTCCGGGTGGGCCCGTAGCAAGAAGTCTCACAGCTTGATCCAAAAGCAAATTCGTCCTGATTGGTCCGACCGAAGATAACGGCTCCCGCGTTCAGGAGTTTTTCGACCACCGTCGCGTGGTAAGGCGAAATAAATCCCTTGAGGATCTTGGAGCCGCAGGTAGTCTCCTCGCCCGCCACGCAAAGATTATCTTTGACGGCAATAGGAATGCCCCACAGCTTGGAAGCTTTGGGAACTTCACGCCGAATGGGCCGTATGGAGTCGAAATTAATATAAGCGCGTATCTGTCTTTGGTCGCGGTCTCTTGACCTAATGGCGGCTGACAAATCATGCAATAAGCCATCGCAAGTTAACGCGCCGTTGGCATAACGATCCGCCAACTGGTGGATCGTGAGTTTCGAAAGGCTGCCGGTGTCATGGACGAACGAGTTTTGATGCTTCATGTCAGGAATGAGATTCGATGATTTTCGGAACCTCAAAAAAAGGTCCTTTCGCGCGCGGGGCGTTCTTGAGAAATTCCTCAAGCAAAATCGAGGGTTTAATTTCGTCTTCACGAAATACATTGCAAAGCGACAGCGGGTGACTGGTCGGCTCGACGCCCTCGACGTCCACTGCTTTCAATTGATCGACGAACGATAAAATCTGCGCGACTTGGGTCTCAAAAAATTTGATCTCCGCATCCGTCAGATGGAGTCTTGAAAGTCTCGCGATATGCCTTAAGTCGAGGGAACCCATAGGGCTTGATTATATCAAATTACCGATTTTTAAAAAAGACTCACCCATCACATCGATTTGCCACGGCAAAAGACAGCCCAAAACTTCAAGCCCTTGACGGTTTTTAGGCGCCGCAAGCGCCAGCGTCTCCAAGACCGCGTTGGCGGCCAATAAACTCGGATGAATTTTAAGTTCCAACGCCAACTTTTCACGATCCGCCTTCATCGCGCCCAATCTTTGCGTTGAAGCTTCGGTCCAAGACCGTGATTTGCTCAAAAAAGGTTTTCGGGTAAACTGCGCTTGCGGTTTGGACTTGGCCTCCTCCAGGATACGGTTCAGTGTGTCACGGTGTTCATTTCTAACGTGACGCGGCGCTTTTGGCATGAGCGCGGCGTCCATGCCGGGATTCGCGCTCGACCAACGCGCGAGGTCAATCAGAATTTCCGAATTCATAATTTTAAAACTTGGCCGGTCTCGACGGCGCGCTTCAGCCTCTCGCCAAATCCAAAGCTCTTTTAAAATAGTAAGCGCCGCGCCGCTCAATGCCTTCGACCCTTTCACCTGCCAAGCAATGTCGTCGCCTGCTTTGTGATCGTGCGATAACTGCGTTGTCCGGATAAGTTTCTCACAGGTTTGGCGGTGCCATGGGAGTCTTCCCAAACCGGTTAATTCATCCTTCATGAGGTCAGAGATCGTTTTGAGATAATGGGTGTCATTTCCCGCGTAGATCAGCAATTTTTCATCCAGCGGACGTTCGGACCAATCGGCCTTCTGGGCGCCCTTAGGCAACTCGACGGCACAATGTTTTCGAGCCAGATCACTCAAACCCTGCTTGTCATAACCTAAGAACTGCGCGGCGATCATGGTGTCGAAGATTTCCAAAGGCATGAAACCGAACGTTTTTTTTAATATCCTCAAATCGAAGTCA
>PEWW01000182.1 GCA_002779345.1 Candidatus Omnitrophica bacterium CG07_land_8_20_14_0_80_50_8
GTTTTTCTTTGGAATCCATCCATGAAAAGATCAACCCTTGCAAAATTCACGCTTTTGATCCCCGTCTTTTTTTTGGGATATTGTCTGACAGAATTGTCTTTCGCGGATGAAATTGACCAGGATCGTACCATCGGCCGGGCGAGGGACGTGTTGAAGGAGATCATGGCGACTCCCGACCAAAGTATTCCTCAGGAGCTTTTGGCGAAATGCAAGGCGATCGCCATTTATCCTTCCGTGGTGAAGGGCGGATTTTTGATCGGGGGACGTTTTGGCAAGGGCGTTGTGCTCAAACGCGATAAAAAGACAGGAGACTGGGGACCCGTTTCATTCTCCACGATCTTTGGGTTGAACGCGGGCCTGCAAGCGGGCATTCAGGCGACGGATCTGGTCCTTATCATCACCAATAACCGTGGGTTGGAAAGTTTACTTAACAGCCAATTTACCTTGGGGGCGGATCTGGCCGTTTCTATGGGTCCTGTCGGCAGAACCTCAGAAATATCCACTGACTTTTTCTTAAGGTCCATGATCTTGTCTTACTCCAGAAGCCACGGCCTGTTTGCGGGTGTCGCCCTGAACGGGGCGATCGTTTCTCCGGATCATGGCGCTAACAGCTCCTATTATGGGAAGGCGGTGACACCGACTGAAATTTTGATGAACGGCAGTGAGCCGATCAAACCATCCTCAAAAGAATTAATTAACGTACTGACCCAATATTCCGCTCCGCGGGAGAAACGTCCCAAGAAGTAGATGGACCCATTGACTGGATCGCGTTCGTCACGGAATCGTGTTTTGTCTCGCCTTGTTTCTCGGATCAGGACGCATGATTTTTCCTTCCACGTCAAAGTCATAACGTGTCAACGATCCTTGAAACAAGGCGAGCCAAAACACGAACGTTTGACAATTGGACGAGAATTGTTTTGAAGGCCCCTTGTCGCCGCTATGGTTTCGACATAAGCCGCAAGGGATGCGGCTAAACGGCAAAAACAGCAAATGAATGCACACAACACCTTTTGCCGTTTAGCCGAGGGTTCCCGCGGTTTATGGAGAAACCATGCGACTGGGGCCTTCAAAACAATTCTCGTGCCATTGGACGCGTTGGATTTGAATTATAAATATTATTTATATAGCCAATAAAATAATAAATTTACTATATGGTCTACGTTTCGTGTATCATTGAGTGAATTTCACGGTCGTGTCCGGGACGTCCCGCGCGCATTTATCAATGTTAGGAGTATGGAATGAGCTCCGGTCTAAATCGTTTAACTGACTTGGAAAAGCCGGCGACAGAAGATGCGCGGCTCAAACGCATTCAAACCGCTTTGAAACGTTACGATGCGCGCCCGGACGCGTTGATCGAGATCTTGCATATCGTCGAGGAATCCTACGGGTACGTTCCGCTGTGGATGATGGCCCTTTTGGCCAAAGAGATGAAGGTCCCCCCAAGCCGGATCTATGGTGTCGTCACTTTTTACCATTTCTTTTCCCTGAAACCCAAAGGCGAACATACCTGCGTCGTTTGTACCGGGACCGCCTGCCATGTGAGAGGATCACAACGGGTTTTGAACGACATCGAGGATGAGTTCTCGGTCCGGGCGGGGGAAACGACTCCCGACGGCAAGCTGGGTTTGCAGACGGCCCGTTGTTTGGGCTGCTGCAGTTTGGGCCCTGTGACGGTGATAGACAATGAGATCATACCGAAATCAGAGCCTGAGAAAATAGTCGCTTTGATCCACGAAAAGGCTGGAATTTAATTTATGAATTTACAGCAGTTGAACCAGATTTCGGAAAGCGTCCAGGAAAAACATGGGTCATGTCTGAAAAGGGTGGGCGTTTGTTGCGGGGCGGGGTGCATCTCATCGGGCAGCACGGCAGTGGTGGATTCTTTGAAGAGCGCGGTGAAGGCCAAGGGGCTGGAAGACAAGGTTGAAATTTTTCCGACCGGGTGTATGGGCGCCTGCAATCAAGGTCCGCTGGTGAAGGTCGATACGTTCAATGAGACCATATACCAGAAGGTGGATGCCGAAAATGCCGTCCAGATCATCGAACAGCATGTGCTTCAGGACCAGGTGATCCCGTCAATGCTGCTTTTTTCGGATTCGGATCCCGAGCCAAAAGTCAGGGCTGACGAAAATTCTTTTTTTCAGAAACAAGTCAAAGTAGTTTTGGAGAACTGCGGTTTGGTCAATCCCGAAAGCATTGAAGAGGCCATTCACGCGGGGTCCTACATGGCTCTTCATAAGGTGTTGACCTCGATGAAACAGGAAGAAGTCATCTATGAAATTAAGAAAAGCGGCCTTCGCGGCCGCGGCGGCGCCGGTTATTTGACGGGCCTCAAGTGGGGCATTGTTGCCAAATTCCAGAACGCGATCAAATACGTGGTTTGCAACGGCGACGAAGGCGATCCCGGCGCGTTCATGGACCGCAGCGTGTTAGAGGGAGACCCTCACCGTGTTTTGGAAGGCATGCTCATCGGAGGCTATGCGGTCGGCGCCGGCAAAGGGTATCTTTACGTTCGCGCCGAATATCCTCTGGCGATCAAACGCTTCGAGCAGGCGGTTAAACAAGCCAGAAGTTTTGGATTTTTAGGGAAAAATATTTTTGAAACGAATTTTGAATTTGATGTGGAAATTCGCGTGGGGGCGGGAGCCTTTGTATGCGGAGAGGAAACGGCGTTGGTTGCTTCTATCGAGGGAAAGCGGGGCGTTCCCAGACCCCGGCCTCCGTATCCCGCCGAATCCGGGCTGTGGGGCAAACCGACGTTGATCAACAACGTGGAAACCTTTGCGAATGTTCCGCCGATCATTCTTTCCGGGCACCACTGGTTTTCCAAGATTGGGACTTCGAAAAGCACAGGGACCAAGGTGTTCGCGCTTACAGGAAAAATTAATCACACAGGACTCATCGAAGTGCCGATGGGAACCACTTTAAGGGAAATAATTTTTGAGTTAGGCGGAGGCGTTCCCGAAGGCAAACGTTTTAAGGCGGCTCAAACCGGCGGACCTTCCGGCGGATGTATTCCCGCGCAGTTCCTGGATACTAAAGTAGATTATGAAAACCTGGTGAGCTTGGGGTCTATCATGGGTTCGGGCGGATTGATCGTAATGGATGAGTCGTCTTGTATGGTGGAAGTAGCCAGATACTTTATGGAATTTTGCATGGATGAATCCTGCGGCAAATGCGTTCCCTGCCGGGTAGGCACCAAACAAATGCATGATCTCTTAAATAAGATCTGTCAGGGAGAAGCCGCCTCTTCGGATCTCGAGCTCTTGGAAGCACTGGCTCCGATGGTTAAGGAGACAAGTCTCTGCGGATTGGGAATGACGGCGCCCAACCCTTTGTTAAGTACCTTGCGCTATTTTAGGGAGGAATACCGGGCTCATATTATTGAAAAGCGCTGCCCGGCCGGAGTGTGTAAAATGAAAACAGCGCAAAATAAAAAAAAGGCGCGCGTATGAATGCTTCTTTTACGATCACTATTGACAACCAGTCGGTTGAGGCTACCCCGGGTGAGAGCCTCTTAGAGGTTTGTCGTAAGGCAAATATCCCGCTTCCGGTGATGTGTGATTTTAAGGGTTTAAGTCCCGTGGGCGCTTGCCGTCTGTGTCTGGTGGAGATAGAGGGTGTTCCTAAACTTTTACCTGCCTGTACAACGCTGGTGGCCCCCAACCAAGCGGTGCATACCCAAAGCGATAAATTACGCAAATACCGGCGCATGATTATCGAACTCATATTCTCGGAGCGCAATCATATTTGCGCGATTTGCGTGGCCAATAATAATTGTGAATTGCAGAAAATGGCTTATGAACTGGGAATGGATCATGTGCGTTTTCCTTACCTCACCCCGGTCTGCGAAGTGGACGCCTCTCATGAAAAATACGTGATGGACCACAACCGGTGCATTCTTTGCACCCGTTGCGTGCGCGTCTGCTCGGAGATAGAGGGTGCCATGACACGCGATGTCATGGGGCGCGGGTTTGATGCAAGGATCATCACTGAATTTAAACAACCCTGGGGCGACTCGACCGGCTGTACGTCTTGCGGAAAATGCGTGCAGGTATGTCCCACGGGCGCTTTGACGCCTAACGACGCGGCGCAGGGCCGGCTTAAGAAAAATCCGGAACTGGTCGCTCTACTTATTGAAAAACGAGAGGCGAAGCCGTGACCTCACCGCCTCCTTTCTGCCAAAATGGCAATGGCGCGCTTCTCGCGCCGAGATGCCATGGGCATAATTCTAAGTACAAAGACATGGGTCGAGTTGCGGCATCTCTAAAGGAGGCGGTGGGGTGAAGAAGAAAATCGGGACCGTATGGCTGGGAGGTTGTTCGGGGTGTCATATGTCTCTGTTGGATATCGATGAACGAATTCTTGACGTAGCGGCTCTGGCGGACATCGTCAAAAGTCCGGTGGTCGATAGCAAGGAATTTCCTGACGTGGATGTGGCAATCGTGGAAGGCGCGATCATCACCGACCAACATTTGACGGAGGTTCGGCACATTCGAGCGCATTCAAAGATCTTGATCGCGTTGGGTAATTGCGCGGTGACTGCCAATGTTCCAGCTTACCGTAACCGTGTGACCAAAGAAGAGGCCTTGAAGTGCGCGTATGTCGATGCCTCGAGCAATGACAGTGCCGGTCAAATGCCCGATTCGCCCGAGCTTGGTAAACTATTGGATCGCGTACGGCCGCTTCATGAGGCGGTCAAAGTGGATTACTATATTCCCGGGTGTCCGCCGTCAGCGGATCTGATTTTTTATGTACTGTCAGAACTTTTGAACGGAAGAACACCGAACCTGGATAAGGAGAAATTGAAGTATGGCTGAGCCGAGCAGTTATTCCAAAAAAATTATTATAAATCCCGTCACACGTATTGAAGGCCATGCCAGTATTACGATCGATTTGGGTCGCGACGGCAAAGTCGCGGACGCGCATTTTCATGTGAATGAATTTCGCGGTTTCGAAAAATTCTGCGAAGGGCGTCCCTTCACGGAAATGCCCAGCATCGCCCCCAGGATCTGCGGGATCTGTCCGGTCAGCCACGCGGTCGCGAGCGTCAAAGCCTGCGAAGACATCATGCGCCTGATCCCTCCGCCGGCCGCGACGCTTCTAAGGCGCGTCATGCACCTGGGACAGATGGTTTCCTCGCACGCGCTTAGTTTTTTTCATCTTTCAAGCCCTGATTTTCTTTTAGGGTTTGATTCGGACCCTGCCAAACGCAACATCATCGGCCTCGCGGAAAAATTTCCGGATCTCGCGAAACGCGGGATCCGTCTGAGAAAGTTCGGCCGGGAGTGCAGTGAACGCATCGCCGGAAAAAATATCCACTCAGTTGGGATCACCCCAGGTGGGATGAACCTGGGGCTGTCCGAGGAAAATAGAAAGGCGCTTTTGGCTTGGATCCCCGAATCGATCGAGACGGTCCGGATAGGGCTTGATATTTTTAAGCGTTATCGTCAGAAGCACATGGTGGAAGTGGACAGTTTCGCCAATTTTGAAACTCTGTATCTAGGCACCGTCGGTCCGCAAGGGGAGCTGGAACTTTATGACGGTAAACTTCGTTTTATCAATGAAAAAGGCGAGATCTTGAATGACCAGATCGATCCCAGACAATATTTGGAATTTATTGCCGAACGGTCCCTTGCATTTTCTTATTTAAAAAGTCCTTATTACAAACCGTTGGGATTTCCTAAAGGCATGTATCGAGTCGGGCCGTTGGCACGACTGAATGTCGCGTCTTCGATTTCCACGCCGTTAGCTCAAAAGGAATTTACCGAATACCGGCAGATTGGCGGTAAGAAACCGCTTCACGGGACTTTTTATTATCATTACGCGCGTTTGATCGAGGCGCTCTACGCGGTGGAGGAAATGAAAAATACTCTGGAAAACCCACGGGTGACTTCTTCGGAAATTTTAGCCTGCGCTAAACGCAATCAGGCCGAGGGCATCGGTTGTTCGGAAGCGCCGCGCGGGACGCTTTTTCATCATTATGTGACGGATGAAAACGGGATCCTGACAAAAGTTAATCTTCTGATAGCGACCGGTCAAAATAACGCCGGGATGAACCGCTCTATCCTTGAAGTTGCCAAAAAACAGGTGGATGGTCCCAACGTCAAAGAAGGAGCGTTGAATCGGGTCGAAGCCGCTATTCGTTGCTATGATCCCTGTCTGTCTTGTTCGACGCACGCGATCGGGGCCATGCCGCTTGTCATTGAGATCCGGGACGCGGATCAAAGGACTGTCCGTGTGATTCAAAGGGCCAAGTGATGAAAACGCTTGTGATCGGGTACGGAAATACTCTGCGGTGTGATGACGGCGTAGGGATCCATGTCGCGCAGGAAATTGAAAAAGAAGGTTTTGACGGCGTCGAAGTGCGGACCTGCCAGCAGCTTCACATGGACCTCGTCAGTGAATTCGGCGATTACGACAGGATCATTTTAGCGGACGCGTCGGTGGACGGCGAAGAAGTGGAGATGCGAAAGATACGTCCTACCTCACAAAATTTTATGGCTTCCTCGCATCACCTGGGGCCGGAGCTCCTTTTACGTTTGTCCGAGATCACGCATTTTGGGGAGCCTGAGCTTTACCTTTGCATGGTTCGCGGCAGATGTTTTGATTACGGCGATCAACTTTCGGAAGAAGCGAAGGGGCGTGCTCGTTCCGCGATTGGTCAAATTAAAAATCTTATTGCCGAGGGAGGAGTGACGGTCGATGCACGAAGCTAATTTTACAAAACAGATCGTGGAAGCCGTTGTAGGCGCGTTGAGGCAATGTCCGGACGGCAAACCCCGGACCGTGAAGGTGCAAGTTGGAGCCATGTTGCATCTGGTTCCGGAGAGCGTCCAGATGCATTATCAGCTTTTGACCCGAGGCACCGGGCTTGAAGGGATCGGCCTGGAACTCACCGAAACGCCTGTGCGGGTGCGATGCCGTCGATGCGGCCATGAAGGCGGCGTAGAGGATCATCATTTGCTCTTATGCACTGCGTGCGACTCGATGGAAGTAGAGCTGACAGCCGGCGATCAAATTTTGATCGATTCGATTGAATGTGAAGTAAAATCATAAGGAGTATTGGAAATGGTAGATCTAGAAAAAATAGTGACGAGCCACCGTTTTTTGGGGGGACTTAATCAACAGCACTTGGATAAGATCGTCGGCTGCTCGGTCATGGCGGATTTTAACGCGGGAAAATATATTTTCAGGCAAGGAGACAAGGCCGAGAATTTTTATCTTTTGACAAAAGGCCGGGTGACGGTCGGCCTGGATTCGCCGGAAAAAGAGACTCTTCTG
>PEWW01000098.1 GCA_002779345.1 Candidatus Omnitrophica bacterium CG07_land_8_20_14_0_80_50_8
TAATAGATTGCGCGAAAATGATCGGCATCACGCCGCCGTTATTCACCTTAAACGGAATAAAAACGGATTGCCCACCCATCACCTTGCGTCCCACAACCCGTTTCGGATATTGCACGGGGATTTTCCTCTCGCCTAAGGTCAGAAAAACCACAAATACGATTGAGGCGATCATTATGACAATCATAAACACGGCCGTCAGCGGATCCATCTGTGCTTTGCCGGAATGCCCGGGTTGAATCAAAGTGATGATCTGCGCAAAGGCCGTCGGCATGCGCGACAAAATACCGGCGGTGATCAGAAGTGACATGCCGTTTCCGATGCCTTTTTCCTGTATCTGTTCACCCAACCACATGATGAACGTAGATCCGGTCGTTAGCGTCAACACGGTCAGAAGCCTAAACGGCCACCCGGAGAACTCGACGATCTGAAGGCCTCCAAAATGCGCGGGATTTTCCAACCACAACGAAATAAAAAAAGACTGAATGACGGACAGCACAATGGTGCCATACCGGGTGTATTGATTGATCTTTTTATAGCCCGATTGACCCTCCTTGGCCAGCTTCTCAAGCGCGGGAATAACCACGGTCAAAAGTTGCATGATAATGGAGCTTGAAATATAGGGCATGATTCCCAGCGCAAAAATAGTCATGCGATGGATCGCACCGCCCGAAAACAGGTTCATCACGCCAAAAAGCGTGCCGCCTTGTGTCCGAGCTATATTTTCAAAGAACAACGAAAGCTTGGCGCCGTCAATGCCCGGCGTCGGTATAAACGTACCAAGTCTGTATACCGCAATGATGGCAAAAGTAAAAAGGATCTTTTTCCTGAGATCGGGTATTTTAAATGAATTCGCAAACGCCTGAAGCACCGGAGTCCTTTATTTTAAGATTTTGTAGGAAGCGCCGGCTTGAGTGTGTTTGCCGTGCCGCCCGCTTTCTTGATTTTCTCAAGCGCCGAACGCGAAAACGCGTGCGCTTTGATATTCAAAGGATGTTTCAGATCGCCATCCCCAAGAATTTTAACGTGAATATTTTTTTTATCCACCAGGCGCGCCTCTTTCAGAAGCTCCGGCGTTACCTCGGTGCCCGCGTCAAAACGGTTCAACGATCCCAACGCGACAATTTCATACTTAGGTTTCGGGGTGAACGTAAACCCGCGTTTGGGAACGCGGCGGATCAACGGCATCTGGCCGCCCTCAAAACCGGGCCTTACTCCGCCCGAAGCTCTGGCGTTTTGTCCTTTTTCCCCTTTGCCGGAAGTCTTGCCGTGTCCCGAACCGCGTCCGCGACCGACTCTCTTCTTGCGTTTGATAATCCCTTTAGGGCGTTTGAGTCGGCTAAGCATTGGGCGCTCCCATCAATCTCATCATTCCGTCTGCCGTGGCGCGAACCACATTCATTGCATTATCTGAGCCGAGAGATTTAGTCAAAATGTCCTTAATGCCGACAGACTCACACATAGCTCTAACCGCGCCGCCTGAAATAACTCCGGTTCCCGGCATCGCCGGCTTCATCAAAACCCTCGCCGCGCCAAAATGTCCGATGACTTCATGCGGGATGGTCGTGCCTTTAATCGGTACTTTGAATAAATTCTTCTTGGCTTGAAAAATTCCTTTACGGATCGCGTCCTGCACCTCGTTGGCCTTGCCTAGCGCAAATCCGACCCTGCCTTTGAGATCGCCCACTACCACCAAGGCGCTGAATGAAAATCTTTTTCCGCCTTTAACAACTTTAGCCACGCGGTTAACCGTGACGACTTTCTCGACAAATTCCTGAGGACCTTCCTGCTTAAACGGCCTCCGGTGAGGCCGAGTAGGTTTACGAGCTCTGGCAGGCGCCGCCACTTTTTCAGTCACGACAGCTTGAGGCGCCTCAACCAAAGACGTATCGACTACCTCCGGATTATCCGTTGGCTCTACCTTTGATTTGGGTTCTTTATTTTCCACTGGTTTCCCTTTATTTGATCCTTCTCATTAAAACGAGAGCCCTTGTTCCCTCGCCGCGTCAGCAAACGCCTTGACTCGACCGTGATACAAAAAGCCCCCTCTGTCAAATACCACCTGTTTGATACCTTTCGCCTTCGCTTGTTCGGCGACAAATTTGCCAAAACAAAGGGCGGCTGCCACGTTGCCGCCAGTTTTAAGACCCGATATTTTCTTAAATTCCTTAGCTTTAGTTGAAAAACCTGCGAGTGTTTTTTGCTCAAAATCATCGATAATCTGCGCTTCAAAATGCTGGAGGCTGGGATACACTGAAAGCCTGGGACGATTAGCGTTTCCGCGAACCCTCTTGCGAATTCTAAAGTGTCTGATAATTCGATTTGATTTGACGCGATTCTTAGAAATCATTTGGTCACCGTCTTTCCGGCCTTACGCCTGACCACTTCACCCAAATACCGGACTCCCTTTCCTTTGTAAGGCTCAGCCTCATATACCTTACGGATCTTTGCGGCAAAATATCCCACTTTAACCTTGTCGATCCCCTTGACTATCACCTGGGTGGGCTTGGGCGTTTCAACAACCAGACCCTCAGGCACATCAAAAATGACGGGGTGCGTAAATCCCAGCAAAAGACTCAGCTGTTTTCCCTGAACTGCCGCTTTAAACCCGACGCCTTCGATCGCGAGTTCCTTCAAAAAACCATCGGTGACCCCGTGGATCATGTTAGCCACGACACTGCGTGTGGTGCCCTGCAATGCCCCGTCGCTTCTTTGATTACTAATGCGATCAAAGGTGATCCGATTATCTTTCAGCACCGCTTTAACGCGAATACTCATCTTAAACTCTAATCGCCCCCTGGGGCCCTCCACGTGAACGTCCCGGTGATCAAGGGACAGTTTGACGTTGGCCGGAATTTCAATGGGTTTTTTACCGATACGCGACACGGCTCACCAAACCTTTAATAAAACTTCACCGCCGACATTGCGCCGTTTGGCCTCCGCGCCCGAAAGCACTCCCTGAGACGTGGACAATACGCAAACACCCAATCCGCTTAGGACTGTCGGAATATTTTCCTGGTGGGTGTAAATTCGAAGACCCGGCCTGGAAACCCGCATAATTCGCACAATCGGCCTTGAGGGTTCGCCGGCTTTCTTGAGGTATACACGCAGGATGCCCTGCTTTTTATCTTCGATTAAACGGTATTCGTGAATAAATTTCTCTTGCTTCAAAACCTTCAGGATCTGAGTCATCATCGCGGACGCGGGTATATCCAGGCGATCTTTCTTCACCCGATTCGCATTGCGGATCATCGTCAAACCATCTGCGATTGGATCTGTCAATGACATTTAATTCTCCCTTTAAAATATCTTTTTACCAACTAGCCTTGATAACTCCCGGGATTTCACCCTTCGATGCCAATTCCCTGAAGCAAATTCTGCAAAGCTTAAACTTTCTATAGTACCCCCGCGTCCTTCCGCACTGCCTACAACGATTGTAGGCTTGAGTTTTAAACCGCGGAGGTCTTTGCTGTTTCAACATCAACGATAATTTTGCCATAAGAGTTCCTTAACCCCGTTAGAAATTCCTGTTACCTTCCTCACATCCCCGTCGCATCACATTTCTGACGGGGTTAAACTTTGACGGCTTGTGCAGTCGGCTGGACGGCCGCCGTTTTTTCTGTCTTTATCCTAAACGGCATCCCAAAAAGGCTCAAAAGCTCATAGGATTCCGCTTTAGACTTGGTTTTAATCACAAAGGTAATGTCCATACCCTGTGTACGGATTACGCGATCAGACTCCAGCTCAGGAAAGATGTTCTGCTCATGGATTCCAAACGTATAATTTCCTGCTTCGTCAAATCCCCTGGGGCTAATGCCGCGAAAATCACGAATACGGGGCAACGCGACGCGCACCAGCTTCTCTAGAAACTCATACATGATTTTTTTTCTAAGCGTCACTTTACAGCCGATGGGAGAATTTTCCCTGATCTTGAAATTCGAAATAGCCTTTTTGGCCCGCGTAATCACCGCGTGCTGGCCGGTAATGCTGGTCAGTTCCTGTTGAGCCGCTTCAACAATCTTAATATCCTCGGCACCCTTCCCTACCCCCATATTCACGACGATCTTTTGAAGACGCGGGGTTTGAAGGGCATTTTTGTACCCAAAGCGCTTCGTAAGCGCGGGCACAATCTGTTGGGTGTAGTTTTCTTGAAAGGTTGCTGGCGTACTTTTCATATTAGCCGATCACCGCCTTATTCTTTGATGACAGTCTTTGTTTGGAGCCGTCCGCCGCTGCCAGCATCTTAAGCCGCGCAGGTTTTCCGGATACCGGGCACAGCAAACTTAGATTGGACAGATGAATGGTGGTCTCCCGCGTGGCGATGCCGCCCTGGGGATTCTGCTGACTTTTTTTTAAATGTTTTTTCATCATGTTTATTCCCTCAACAAGCGCTCGCATTTTTTTAGGATAAACATAACTGACCCGCCCCGTCTTTCCTTTGTCTTTTCCGGCCAGCACGAAAACTTTATCGCCTTTCTTGATCCCGAGGCTCATCTCTAAATGACCTCCGACGCCAGTGAAATAATTTTCATGAAACCTTTGTCGCGCAATTCCCTGGGCACGGGCCCGAACACTCGAGTGCCTCGCGGATTCTTTTGAATATCGATGATTACCAACGCGTTCGTATCAAAGCGAATCGAGGTGCCGTCCACGCGGCGGATTTTATTTTTCGTACGCACCACCACCGCCTTCACGACCTCGCCTTTTTTCACCGACGCATCCGGGGTCACTTCCTTGACGTTGGCGCTGATGACGTCACCCACTTCCGCTATGAGGCGGCCCGAGCGTCCTATCACGCCGATGCAAGAGGCCTTTTTGGCCCCTGTATTGTCTGCCACCTCTAGAAGCGTTCGCATTCTGATCATGATGCAATTCCTTTGGTATGGGCGGTTCCTGTTTCCGCCGTAATTCCCGGCGCTTCTTTCAAATCATCCGTTGCCTTGCCGTGTCCGTGACTTAATATCTTCACCAAACGCCACCGTTTGTCCTTTGACACAGGACGGGTTTCTTCGATGCTTACCTCATCACCGATCTGGGCCGAGTTTTTTTCATCATGAACTTTAAATTTTGACGCCTTTTCGATGATCTTGCCGTACAAAGAATGCCGCGTTTTACGTTTAATCTGCACCACGATCGTTTTTTTCATCCGGTTACTTAAAACGATCCCCGTTCTTTTTTTTCTTAGATTTTCCCTAGTTTGAGTTGCCGGCATGTTATTTTTCTCTCTTAATTGTGTTGATCTGAGCCACTTGTCGTCTGAGTGTCCTAAACTGGTGCGGTTTCTCAAGCGTGCCCGTGGCCTTCTTCTGCCTCAAATCAAAAAGTTCCTTCTCAAGCGCGCTCTTCTTTTGATCGAGTTCCGCCGGACTTAACCCCCGTACGTCGTTCGCCTTCACGCGTTTCATAGCATCCCTTTTCTGGTGACAAAACGAGTAGGCAGGGAAATTTTATACGCGGCCAAACGCATGGCCTCTTTTGCAATCTCCTCGGGCAGACCTTCGACCTCAAATAAAATCTTCCCTCTTTTAACGACTGACACCCAAAATTCAACCATGCCTTTGCCTTTGCCCATACGCGTTTCAGCGGGTTTCTTGGTTACCGGCTTATCCGGATAGGCGCGTATGAAAACTTTACCCAACTGTATTTTTCTTGAGATCGCAACGCGCGCGGCCTCAATCTCTACATTGGTCAGCCAGCCATTCTGCAAAACCTGAAGGCCGAATTCTCCATAGCTTAGGACATTGTCCCTTTGCGCCGAACCCTTTCGGCGGCCCCGCTGTGTTTTGCGGTATTTGACACGCTTAGGCATCAGGAGCATGGGGTGCCTCCGTGGTTGCCCGGTCTGCCGGTTCGGTCAAGGTTTCTCCCTTGGTTTCGGCTGCGTCAGGTGAGTGTTTCTTTTGAATAATATCCCCTTTATACACGATCACCTTGACTCCGATTTTTCCGTAAGTGGTCTGGGATTCGGCAAATCCATAATCGACGTCCGCTCTCAAAGTATGAAGAGGCACTTTGCCTTCAAGGTATCCTTCGGCCCGCGCAATTTCAGATCCCGCCAGGCGGCCTTTGGTTTGTATTTTAATTCCTTTAGCGCCGCTATCCATCGCCCGTTGGATGGCCTTTTTCATCGCGCGGCGAAAGGCGATCCTTTTCTCCAGTTGGAGCGCGATATTTTCAGCAATCAGCTGAGCCTCAATCGACGGGTTTTTAATTTCACGAATATTAATATGAATTTCCTTGTTCCCCGTGATCGTCTGGAGGTCCTCACGCAAACGGTCAATATCGGCCCCCTTTCTTCCGATGATCACGCCGGGTCTGGCGGTATGAATATTGACGCGAATCTTATCACTGGCGCGTTCAATTTCCACGCTGGCGATAGCGGCTTGATTGAACGTGTGAAGGACGTGTTTCTTTACCTTGATATCCTCATGCAAAAATCTCGCGAAATCCTTTTTTTCCGCGTACCACCGTGAACCCCATGTCTTAACGACCCCCAGCCTAAAGCTGATCGGATTAACTTTTTGACCCATTACCCCACCACCTGACTATATTTCAATTTCATTTTATGATCTCCTGTAAATAAGCCCACCCTTCCGAACTCAGGCGGCGGGGTTATTTCGCTCTTACAAGTTTTTTAGCAGACACCGCATTTTGCTTTATCAGATCCAATTCTAGCTGGATATGACTGGTTCTTTTTTTAATGACTGAGGCGCGGCCCATGCTTGCGGCACGAAAACGGCTCATGCTTGGCCCGCCGTCCGCGGTGATCCGGGAAATAAATAAATTTTGCACGTCCGCCCGGGAATTTCTGACCGCGGCGTCCACCGCCTGATTCAATAGCTTTTCAACGATCTCCCTGGCGCGCCGGGGTGAGCCGGTTAAAATGCCACGCGCCTCAGAAACCTTTTTTTTACGGATCAAGTCAATGACGTACCGCACCTTCCGCGGAGAAATTCTTACAAATTTTACAGATGCTTTCGAAATCATAACGGCTCTCTTGGTTATGTCAGTTCCGCGGTCATCTTCGTCAGGCCGCCGTGCTTTCTGAACGTGCGCGTGATCGAAAATTCACCCAGCTTATGGCCCACCATATTCTCGGTGATAAACGTCGGAATAAAAATTCTGCCGTTGTGAATCATCATGGTCAAGCCCACAAAATCAGGCGTCACGGTCGAACGGCGCGACCATGTCTTGATCGGCTTACGGTCATGCAACTTCTGCATCGCGAGAACCTTCTTTAAAAGTTTCTCATCCACATAAGGCCCTTTACGTATAGATCGGCTCACCCCACCACCTCCGTGGCGCCTATAGGCGCTGACGCGCGCAACGCATCAAAGCGGCGGCGCATGAATATGTTATTTATTCGTTTATTTTTCATTTTTCC
>PEWW01000030.1 GCA_002779345.1 Candidatus Omnitrophica bacterium CG07_land_8_20_14_0_80_50_8
TCAAGTCATAACCTAATTGGGTTCCTAACGGGCAAACCAGGCAGAGATAATCTCGAAAGTCCCGCGGCGGATCAGCATCACTCCGATCGCGGCTAAAAGAAGGCTGAATATCTTGGAAAGCGTATGGGATCCTGCCTTCCCCAGAACTTTTGAAAGACCCGCGGAAAAATGAAGGATTATCCCGCACAGTAGAATGTTCACAATGATAGAAAATAGCGTGGGAAGGATCCCGAGGGAATTCAAAAGTATGAGCGAAGTCGTCAATACGGCCGGGCCCACGATCAACGGCACCGCCAAAGGCACCACCCCCGCCGTCTCATCGGGAACTCTCGCTGCTTTTCCGTAGGTCAGAAGATCACGAATGGAAATAATAAAAAGAATCGCGCCTCCCGCGACCAAAAAATCACTGATCGTGATCCCAAGCCACAACAAAACAAGCTTTCCTATCAACAGAAAAGAAACGGCGACTAAAAGCGCGGTCGCTGTCGAATGACGTATCAACTTTGCCCTTTGTCCTTTCGCCATGCCATGCGTCAGCGACATAAAAACCGGCAGCATGCCTAACGCGTCGACCGCGACAAAAATAGGAACCAAAGCAAAAAGATAATTTTTAAACATAGAGGCTGTTTCCTTGTTTTAGAATTGACGGATCTCTTTGACCCTGGGAAACAAGAGTTTCATCACCAAGAGCCGGCCCACACAGGATAACAAAAAAAGTGAAAGATAGGAATAGCCAAAAAGCGGCGGGAGCCGGTGAACCACGCATCCGCCCAACACCGCTCCAAAAAACAGCGCCAGGGTGTTCATGACGTTAAAATAAGCAATGCATCGAATTCGTTTCTCGGGGCTGGCCGCCTCCATGATAAAATTAGATACCAAAAGCGTAAACCCTCCCCACACTGCGCCTGCCAAAAACTGAACAAAAAAAAGATACGGCAAACTGAGCGAACCCAACCATAGTATCGGAATTACCGCGATGCCCCAGCCGGCGATATTGATCACGCGAAGATTGCCGAGACGGTCGGCGGCCCTTCCGAATTTTGCCTGAAATAAAAATCCGGCCAGCGACGCGATACTCACCAAGCTCATATATTCGGCATAGTTAAAACCGATGTCTTTCAACAAAAAAACAGGCAGTAACGGCGCCGAGAGGCCTACCGAAAAGCTCATCAGGGAAACAAAGGTAACAAACTTCATAAAATTGCTCGTGCGAAACTGTTTCAGGAAATCAATGAAACTGAAATAGACGTCATGCGAGGCGTGGCGAAAAGGCTCATCCATCCGCGTAAGGCAACCCCAAGCCAAGAACCGGCAAAACATCGCAAATACAAAAATCAGCGTAAAACCCGTCAGGTCCATTTTGCCAAAATGATGAAGGACAAGCCCCGCGGAAACGGAAACCGCGACGGTCAAAATCCCCTGCAAGCGGTTTCTCCAACCAAAATAATGCCCCCTTTTTTTAAGAGGAATATAATCAGACATGAGACTCTGCCAGGCCGGCACGGAGAAAGCGCCCAACGACATGGATAAAATAACAGCTGCCAAAAGCGCCCACGGCAAGAAAGCGGCTTGCGTCTGCGGGAACAAATAAGGGATCAAAATGATGGGAAGCCACGCGCAGGCATGGAAAAACACCATCCTATTGATTAGTTTTGTGCGGGACCCTATCGTTTGCGTAAGGCTTGCCGATTTAACCTGCAAAAACGACGCGACCAGAGCAGGTACGGACGCCAGAAACGCGATTTGAGAGGAGGTGGCGCCCAGCGCGATACCGTACGGGATAAGATAATACTCGCTGACTCCGAACATCATGGCAGTAAAAAGACCGTCCGCTATGGAAAAACGAAGGCTTTTGCGAATCGACCTTTTTTAAATGTCATTGGTTGCTGATTAAGAGGCCAGAGCCTTTTGAACGTCCTCAATAAGTTCCGGCGTGTAGGCGTGATATTCACCAAGGATTTTTCCTGTGGAAGAAATAAGAAAACTGGTAGGAATTCCGTACACCGAATAACGCCCCGAGACGGCCATATCAGAATCTAAAACCACCGGATAGTTGATCCCTGCCCTTTCCGCGAAAGCCGAGACCTTGACTTGGGATTCTCCGGCATCAACGCCTAAAATCGTGAAAGATCTTCCGGAAAACTTTTTCTGAAGATCGATCAACCCCGGGATTTCCTCGCGGCAAGGCGGGCACCAAGTCGCCCAGAAATTAATCAGTACCGCTTTATTTTTTTTCAAAAGATCATCCAAAGCCACCGAACGGCCTGTCAGATCATTCAAAACAAACTTTTGTGTCTCCTGCAATTGGCCGGAATCGCGGACTCTTGATGGCCGGGCATCCGATCCCGTGCACCCCATCACGAATAAAAACAGGCCCAAAAAAACAATAGAAAAAAAGCGGGTAGAAATTCTCATATCAACAGTCCCCCCATTTTGATCAATAAATACTCAGCGGCCAAGACCATGACCCATCCAAAAAGTTTTTTGACGCAATCCAGCCAAACGCCGGATTTGGGGATCGACGCCAAAAGTCCGGTGAAAGTTCCTAAGAGGATCATTAAAAATCCGACGCCGTAACCGAAAACAAAAAGGAGAGAAAATCCATACAGCAGATTATGCCGTGATCCCACATAAACCAAAACCGCCGCCAACACCGGCGCCGTGCAAGGGCCGACGATCAGTCCTGAAAAAAGACCTATGATCAATGCCCCCAAAAAACCCCCTTGGCGTTTAGTCGATGACGGGTTAAAGATCGAAACTTGAGGAATTTGAAAAACATCCAGCATGGACAGACCCAATAGCAGGCACACGTTCGCTACGATGAAATAAGTGACCGGGTGTGACCCGATCTGCCCGAAGAGTTTCCCGGACAAAGAAGCGAAAGCGCCCAACACCGCGTATGTCAGGGCCATCCCTAACACATAAACTAAAGATAACAAAAATCCCTTCCACCTGGATCCGGCCGAGCGCGCGCCGATAAATCCGAGCGTCAGAGGGATCACCGGATACACACAGGGGGTAAAGCTCACCATGATCCCCGCGACAAAAACCGCGACGAACGCCAAGAGAGGGTTGGTTTGAATGATCTGTTCTACATTATTCAATAAGGGGTGCATAGAACCAACCTCGTCGTCATTTATTATTGCCGGTTAGTTTCACTGATCTCAATTGTCCGCAAGCGGCTTGAATATCCTGTCCTTTCGAGAACCGTACTGTCGTTTTAATTCCGTTGCTTTGTAAGATCTTTTGAAACTGGACTATCTCGTCATAGCTTGGAGCATCATGAAAAAATTCCTGAATAGGGTTGTACGGGATCAAATTTACTTTGCACAGTCCGCCAAACGGCGTGTCGGATCCGTCCACAAAGCGCCGTTTCGGACTGATCCGCCGACGCTTTGTGGCGGATATTCCTTTGAGGAGCCGCGAAAGTTCGCGGGCCTCTTTTTCCGAGGCATTGACACCCTTCACTAAAATATACTCGAACGTGATGACGCGTTTGGTTTTCTTGATGTATTGCCTACAGGCCTCCACCAAAGACTTGACCGGATAGGTATTATTGACCGGCATGATCGCGCCGCGCACGGTGTCATTGGGGCCGTGGAGCGATACCGCCAGCTCTATTTGTATGCCTTCCGCGCTCAAGGCCTCGATCTTGGGGATCACCCCGCAGGTAGAGATCGTCATTTTTCTTGCGCCTATCCCGAACGCGTTCTTGGAATTCAAGATGCGGATCGCCTTCATCAGTTGGCCGTAATTATCCAAAGGCTCGCCGATGCCCATAAAAACGATATTGGTGATCTTCTTACTCGAAGAAATATCCCGCGCCATAAGAACCTGCACGACGATCTCCGAGGCCGTCAAATTCCTGAAAAAACCGTTTTGGCCGCTGGCACAAAACGCACAATGAAATTTACAGCCGGCCTGCGAAGAAACACAAACCGTGTGACGATCATCCGACCGGATATAAACCGTCTCAATTAAATGGTTGTCTTCTAATTTTAATAGAAGCTTTAGGCTATTGCCGTCTTCCGACACTTCGCGTTCGACGACTTCGGGCATCGCCAAAAGAAACGATTTCTTGAATTTTTCGCGAAGGTCCAGGGAAAGATTGGTCATCCGGCTAAAATCGTAAACACCCTTCTTATAAACCCACTGAAGCACCTGACCGGCGCGATAAGGCTCGAATCCCAGTTCCTTAAATTTGTTCTTTAGCTCTTCGGCTCCGAGATCAAGTACGTTTATTAAAGACGGTGAATTCATTCTTATCTTTTTCGGTTAGATGGGACGTGTCATTGATGGTTTTGAGCCGGACATGTTTCTCAGTTTCGTCGACCAGGGTCAAACTGGTATTGTCGATCTGAAGATTAAGCAATAAATGGTCAAAATCAGCCTTGAGCCATTCCGACAAAAGTGCGGTGATCACACCGCCATGCGTCACAATAAGGACGGTCCGGCCGCGGTTGGCGCGCGCGATGGCTCTCACGCATTTCGTGACCCGTGTTTTAAAAACCTCAAGGGACTCCGCTTTCGGGATCTTAATGGAGGACGGCTTCTTCAGCCATTTCTGATAGCCCTGGTCATAAAGGTTATCCACCTCTTCGGGGGTCATCCCTTCCCAAGCGCCTAAACGGATCTCTCTTAAAAGAGATTCGCGGACGATGGGAAGCTTGGTATGGCGAACTATCTCAAGCGTCGTCGCGTAAGCCCTCCCGAGGTCACTGGAGTAGATCTTGTCGACGCGGATCTTTTTAATTTTAAGCGAAAGCCGCCGAGCCTGATTAAGGCCCTTGGCGGTCAGTCCGGAGTCTCGGTGCCCCTGGATTCGATTCTGCTGGTTGAGTGCCGACTCGGCATGGCGCGCAATGATAAGATGTGTCATGAAATAATAAAACTTTACCCCAGATATTTCTTGTAAACGGCGGCTAATGCTACGTAACGCCGCGCGGCAGAAATTTGTGCCGCGACCTCCCGGGAAGTTAACCGCCTGGCCACTCTTCCTGGAACCCCCAATACCAGGGACCGCTCAGGGATCCTGGCGTTCTCCAAAACAAGCGCGCCGGCCCCGATCAAACTATAGGCCCCCACGTGAGCCCCGCTCAAGATCCTGGCGCCGATCCCGATCAAAACCCCGTCTTCGACAGTGCAAGCGTGGGCGGTCGCCTGGTGCCCCATGACAATCCATTTTTTCAACACACACGGCTTGTCGGCATCCACATGGATCACACAGCCGTCTTGGATGTTGGTTCCCTCGCCCACGCGAATTGCCGCGATATCCCCCCTTAAAACTGACGAGAACCAGACACTGACGCCCTTGTCCAATTTTACATCGCCAATCACCTGAGCGCCGAGTGCGACAAAAGCCGAAGGATGGATCCTTGGTTTTTTATTCTTAAACGGAAAAATCATAAGTGTTTATTCTACATGGATTGATATCATTCCCGCAATGCATTTTCCGCCGCAGGTCGCCATCGGATCCCTTCAAAATCACGCCTTGCGGATAGATCCGCCGCGATTTTTGGCGGAAACGAGAACCGACTTGCAGGGTCACCCTCGAATGCTTTTATCGAGGATCTAAACAATACGGATCCCCGCTTTCGCGGGGATGACAAGTAGTCACTGTACCAACTTACTGTCTATCTCTTCTATCTCACCGACGATTTCCTCAAACAGATCTTCTAATGTCACAAGGCCGATAGCCTTTCCTGTCCCGGGGTCGCGCACGATGGCGATCTGGATCTTTTTTCGTAGAAAATCCTTCAATAGCTCCGCGACTTTTTGACGCGGTTCCACAAAATAGGGCATACTGATCAAATCCTGTAGATGGATTAAAGAACTATTTTTGAACAAATAAAGGATATCCCGTACATAGATAATACCCACAATATTCGCCGGGTGATCCTTATAGACTGGGATACGGTTATGTCCCTCTTCAAGAAGCACCCGTTCAAGCTCGGCAGTCTCTTCGTTAATCGAAACAGACGTCATCCGCTCGAACGGCGTCATGACGTCTCCGAGGGTGATCTCATCAAAATGAAAAATTCGTTCAAGCATCTTTCTCTCGTTATCGCCGTAAAAACCCTCTTCTTTGCCGATCGTGATCATCATCTTCATTTCTTCCTCGGTCAAAAGCGGCGAGCGGTGCTGCGGATTGCCGCCCAAGAGGCGGATAAGACCGTTACTGATCGCGGTCAAAAGATGCGTGACAGGCTCAAGGACCTTTATAAAAAATGAAATAATATGCCTCACAAAAAAAGAGACACCCTCCGGATGATTCGTCGCTAAAATTTTTGGGGTCAACTCCCCGAAAATAACCAGAGTGATCGTCACAAAAATGGTCGCTAAAATAAGGCCTTTTCCTTCGCCGAAAAAACGGGAAAAAATGATCGTGCCGATGGCCGCGATGACGGTATTGACGAGGCTGTCGCCGACAAGGATCGTCGCGATCAGTTGGTCCATTCGGGAAACCAGATTGTAAACCCGTTGGGCGCCGCGCTTTTTATTCTCGACGAGGTGTCTCAATCGGATCTTATTTAAAGCGATGAGCGCTGCTTCAGAGGCGGAAAAAAAGGCGGAAAATAAGACGAAAATAACCAACACTATGAGCAAGGTCGAGATGGAAACATTTATCATGGCGGGAAGTATTTTAACGCACCGAGATATATTAATCAATATTAATCAAAAATCACTATCATTTAGCATATAATCGCCCTCAAGGCGGCCCTTAACCAGGCAACCGGCCCCAATTGCTTCCCCGAACCCTTTCGAGTGGATGGTGTGGGTTTGGATATCGGTTGACATAAGTCTATACGGTTACTAGAATAGCTTAAATTCTATGCTGGAAACCGTACTTTTCTATCTTATTTCACTAGCTTTAATTGTGTTTGCCATAGGCGTGGTTGCCGCGCGGTCCGCTGTTTACAGCGTGCTATGTTTGGTTGGGGCGATGTGCATGATGGCCGGGCTGTTTATTCTCCTGGAGGCATTCCTGGTGGCTGTCATCCTGATCCTGGTCTACGCGGGCGCGATCCTTGTCCTTTTCCTTTTTGTGGTAATGCTGATCAACGAAAAGAAAGGCAAACCCGTCTCGACCGTAAGCTGGCATGCCCTGTCGCTTCGCCCCCTGATCGCGCTGCCCATTGCCGGTATTATTTTCTGGCAAACTTTCAAGGTCATTAATTCCATCCCACAAAACCGCGTGCCCGTGGTTCAGGGCACGACGGAAGCCGTCGGACGCCTCTTGTTCCGCAATTACCTATTGCCCTTTGAGCTGACCTCTTTCCTGCTTCTGGCGGCGATTGTCAGTGTTGTTGTGCTAGCCAAGAAAGACGCCTCATGATCCAGTCACCGATAGGTCTTC
>PEWW01000090.1 GCA_002779345.1 Candidatus Omnitrophica bacterium CG07_land_8_20_14_0_80_50_8
TGCACCCGCTGACTCACGTGCCGGACCATGTTATCTCTCAAATAATCAAAACCAAATTCATTGTTGGTCCCATAGGTCACGTCGCTGGCATAGGCCCGCTGACGCTCCTCCTGAGAGGAGTTGTGCTGAATAGTGTCAATCGTCAGACCCAAAAACTCGTAAATAGGGCCCATCCATTCGCGGTCGCGTTTGGCTAAGTAATCGTTGACGGTCACCACATGCACGCCTTTGCCGGTGAGCGCATTGAGATAAACCGCCAATGTCGCGACAAGCGTTTTTCCTTCGCCCGTCGCCATTTCCGCGATTTTTCCGCGGTGAAGGGCCATGCCCCCGATCAGTTGAACATCAAAATGCCGCATGTTGAGGATGCGCTTGCCTGTTTCACGAACCACCGCGAACGCCTCCGGCAACAAGGCGTCTAGTGTCTCGCCATTTTTCAGACGCTCTTTAAAAACGGCTGTCTTTGCCCCAAGCGCGGCATCGGATAGCCGGGAGATCTCAGGTTCAAGACTATTGATCCGCTCGACGGTCGGTGCGAAACGCCGAAGCATGCGGCTATTTTGAGTACCGATCGTTTTTGAAAGGATCCAGTTAAGCATGTTTTTGTTGTTTCAAATACGCCTCTAAAAATTCCGTCAGGTCGCCGTTTAAAACGCCGGTCGCATCGGACGTCTCACAATCCGTCCGATGATCCTTCACCATGTTATAGGGATGCAGTACGTAAGAACGTATCTGACTGCCCCAGGCGATTTCCTGCTTTTGTTGATAGCTATCTTGTTGAGTTTCCTGGCGCTTGCTCATCTCTTTTTCGTAAAGGCGGCTTTTTAAAACCTTTAGCGCCGTGGCCCTGTTCTTGATTTGGGATCTTTCGTTCTGGCATTGAACCACGATGCCCGAAGGTAGATGCGTGATTCGGACCGCCGAGTCAGTGGTATTCACGCCTTGGCCGCCTTTCCCGCCGGAACGAAACACATCGACGCGAAGTTCCTGCTCTTTGACTTCTATCTTAACGTCTTCTTCTACTTCGGGAATGACCTCGACGGAGGCAAACGACGTGTGCCTGCGTTTATTCGAGTCAAACGGCGAAATGCGCACTAAACGATGGACGCCATTTTCGGATTTAAGATAACCGTACGCAAAATCACCCTGGATCAAAACCGTCGTGTTCTTTATGCCCGCCTCTTCTCCCGCAAGCATGTCGATCATCTCGACTTTGTAACCCTGATCCTCGGACCAGCGATGGTACATTCTTAAAAGCATCGATGCCCAATCGCAGGACTCCGTGCCGCCGGCGCCGGAATTAACACTCAAAATCGCGTTGTTGCGATCGTTCGAGCCTCCCAAGAGTTTTTGAAATTCAAGAAGCGCTATTTTTTTTTCAAGCTTTTCGGATTCTCCCTCGAGGTGTTTTAAACTCTCGGTGTCCTCTCCTTCCACGATCGCCAGGAGCCCTTCCAGCTCACGACGCTCAGACTGCAGGCGTAGATACGGCCCCGATTGACTCTTGAGGCGTTTTAGTTCTTGAATAACCGGATTTTTAGCTTCGGAATTTACCCAAAAATCAGGGTTTGAAATTTCCTTTTCCAGAGCCGTGATCCTTGACTGAATTTTTTCAACGTCAAAGAAACCTCCCTAAGGCATCCAATCTATCCGCGGCGGCCCCCATTTTGTCCGATAACTCTTTTTTCATACAATCGTTCCCTCTTTAATAAAAATTCAATAAACCGTAGATTTTAGCATTGAAACCTTCAACCGGCATACAAAAATTGTTAGCCGGCTCAAACTCCCGAAAGCTCGCGGATAACTCCTTTGGCTGTTTCCACTTTTTTGGCGTATTCGGCGGGAGCTGCCTTGACAAAACGCTTGAGTATGACCACGGCCCGGCGTTCGGACTTAACATGATAAAACGCTATTCCAAGATTGTACAAAACGTCCACATTGCCCGGCTGTTTCAAAAGGTATTTTTGATATTCACGAACGGCACTGTTCAAAGAACCTTTTTCGTCATAAGAAATCCCCAGTCCAAAATGGGCGTCTGAATTATCCGGCTCAAGTATTAACGTTTTTTTAAACTCCTCGATCGCGCCGTCTAAATTTCTCTGATTATAGCAAGCCAGACCCCGGTTGAAAGATTCCGCGGCTTCTTTCGATGCGTCAGCTTTCTTGGATTCACCAGCCAATCCCTCAAGATCAGCGTGCTCACGCCTATTGGAGTTCTGCGCCTTTGGAGCCTCGGCAAGCCGCTTGGCTTCCGCCTTGTTCGGGTCCGCGATATGCTCCGGCGTTGCCTCTTTTTTCACAGGCTCGTCTTTTTTTGCCTGGGCCGATGGCTTCGTTTTTTCATCTTTCTTTGTCTGGCGGGTCTTTTTTGCTTCCTTATATTTCCTGATCCATTCCGCCTTATACCTCATGACCTCTAGAAATTTTTTCTCCTGCGGCGTATTCTCGATTTCTTTCTTTTTATCAACCTCTGCGGCCTTTTTCGGCTCGCCAAGCTCCTTCGCTTCCACAGCCTTCTTTGGCTTTTCTATCTTTTTTGCCTCAACGGCCTGTGTTACGTCCGTATTTTTCTTTGTTTCTCCCGGCTTTTTCGCCTCATCAAATTTTTTTGTCCCTTCCTCCTTGCGGGGTTTGACCTCCAGAAATTTTTTCTCCTGTTGTGCTGTCTCGATTTCTTTCTTTCTGTCAGCCGCCGCCGTTTCTCTTTTTCTTATTTCTTTGATCTCTTTATTAGCCGCCGACTTTTGTTCCGCGCTGATCTGGTCTAGATTATCGCGCGCCTGGCTATTCCTGGGCTCGATTTTCAACGCTTGTTTATATTCAAGCATCGCATCGCTGATTTGGCCTTGGGCATAAAGCACGTTGCCGAGATTGCAATGGGCGGCAACGGAATTAGGGTCAAGTTTGATCGCCTCGTTTAGTTCCTCGGTTGCTTCATCCATCAAACTTTTTTGATAAAGTATCACTCCCAAATTGTTATGAGCGTCCGCATCGCCCGGGCTTAAACGAATCGCCTGCCGATATTCCTCGATCGCCTCATCCAAAAAACCACGGTCAAACAACCCATTGGCCAAATTATAATGCGCGGACTCATCGGCGGGGTTAATTTTTACGGTTTCTTGCAAAACCTTGAGCGATTTTCCACCGGCACCGGCAGACGGCAAAGAACTTAGAAAAAAACAGAGGGTCAGCCCGATCACTATGCTTCCGGATTTTGTACTACATGGCATGAGTAGCTCCCAAAATATTCCCGGCGGTTTTTTTGCTTAACCCCAGCTCCGTCATCAACTGATTTTCCGAGCGTGTCTTGATCGCGGCTATTGTACCAAATTTTTTAAGAAGTTTCGTAATTGTTTTTGATCCGAGACCCGGAATTTGTTCCAGGCGCGATGTGAGCGCCTCTTTTTTATGAAGCGCCCGATGATAGGTGATCGCGAAACGGTGCGCCTCGTCGCGCAGCCGTTGGATCAACTGCAAAATCGGAGAGCTCTGAGGAAGTATACGCGGATGGTCCCTTTCCGGTGTGAAAATATACTCGTGCTGTTTGGCGATGGACACAAGCGGCAAATTCCCCAAGTTAAGTTTTTCAAACTCGCCTTTGGCGGCACTCAGATGCCCTTTTCCGCCGTCGATCAAAACCAGGTCAGGCAGTGCCTCTTTTTCGTTCAGCACTCGGGTATAACGCCGCCTGATCACCTCACGCATCATCCGGTAATCATCGATCCCTTCGACCGTTTTGATGCGAAATTTCCGGTAGGCCCTGCGGAGAGGTTTGCCGTTTTCAAAAACCACCATCGACCCGACCGCGTCCGTGCCCGAAATATTCGAGATGTCGAACCCCTCTATTCTAACCGGCAAGCGCGGTAAAGACAACTCCCGGCGCAATAATTCGAGCACCTCCAGGTCCGCCTTTGCCGGCCGCGCCACTTTCGGCACTTCGGACAACGCCTTGATTTCTTCGAAAATATTTCCCGCTTGTTCATATTCTCTTTTTGCCGAATGTGCTTTCATTCGTTTGATCAAACTTTTGACCAACACGTCCCTGCGCCCCTTCAAAAAAAACTCAAGCTCTTTCACGATTTGGCCGTAGGATGCGGCCCCGCCGGCGCCGACGCACGGTCCGCAACATTGGCGAATGTGGTATCTCAGGCACACTTTTCGGGGAATATGACTGCAAGTACGCATAGGAAATAGCCCGCGAAGCATTGAAAGCGCCTGCCTCAACAGCCGGGGGTTGGTATACGGACCGAAGTATTTTCCGCCGTCGGGCGTGCGGCGGCGGACTATGAGAAGACGCGGAAACTCCTCGTTCGTGATCTTTAAGAACGGGTAACTTTTGTCATCTTTTAAGATCTGATTGTATTTTGGCTGGTTTTCTTTGACAAAGGCCGCTTCCAGTAAAAGCGCCTCCGCCTCGGAAGGCGTGTGAATAAAATCAATCGCACGCACCTCGCCAAGCATTCGCCCTTCCTTGGAAAAAATTTCTCCCAAACACCTGAAATGAGACATCACTCTTTTTTTTATCGAAAGCGCCTTGCCGATATAAATGGGAACCTTGTCTCGGTTCTTAAAAAGATAAATACCGGGGGACTCCGGGAGTTCACGGATCCTTTTCTTTAAATCATCGGGGATGTTTGACTTCATGAGCACGGCCCTCTCAGCCATTCCCTCATTTCCTCAACCCCGACGATCCAAACGACCAACACATAAAGTCCGATGCCGGACAAGATCCCTAACACGAGGTAGAGGGCCTGCCAAGGCAGCGGACTTAAGCGCTGAGGCCCCAACACGCCTTGGTTGTAAAAAAATACCGCTGCACCCATGAGCACGGAGGCAGAGAATATTTTGATAAAACTTGATACGATTTGAAGACCTCCCAGAGGCCCAATCTTTTTTCTGAGCGCATAATAAAGAATGCCCGCGTTCACCGTCGCCGAAAGGCTTGAAGCCAGCGCCAAGCCTCCTATTTTTAAGCGGCTCATAAAAAGAAGGCTTAAAGCAATATTCACGGTCACAGAAAACATCATCGTTTTCACCGGCGTTCGGGTGTCTTGCATCGCATAAAAAGCGTTCACGAGAATTTTAATGAAACAGCAGGATAAAAGGCCGAAGGCGTAAAAAAATAACGCGTTCGCGGTGATCGCGGTGGAATAAGCGTTGAAATGGCCGTGCTCAAAAATGATCCGCACGATCGGCCTTGCTAAAACCACCAAGCCCACGGAGGCCGGCAGTACGACCAGCATCAACGATCGAAGCGCCAGCGAGAGCGTTTCTTTGAACTTTTTCATATCGCCTTGAACGATCTGCGTCGCGAAGGTCGGTAAAATCGCCTGGGCCAGCGCGACCCCGAATATCGCCAACGGCAGTTGAAAAAGACGGTTGGAATAGTAGAGTGCCGACTGCCCCCCTGCGCCCACGATGCTTTCAAAAGAGGCCAGGATCGAATCGACAAATACATTGATTTGATACAAGGCCGAGCCCAATGCCCGCGGAAGCAGAAGCCGGCCTATCTTTTTGATCGCGCTTGAGCCAAAAACCGGCGCTTGAATCCGGAAACCCCGTTTGTAAAGCGCCGGCAGTTGGCAACCCAGCTGTAAAACGCCTCCTGCCAATACGCCGACAACGAGCGCCATGGGGCCATAGGCGCGCTCAAAAAAATATCCCGAGACGATCATCGAAAGGTTTAAAAAAATCGGCCCTAAAGAAGACGTGGTAAATTCCTTTAATGAATTCAACACTCCCATCGCGAAAGCGGATAAGCCGATCAAAAAAACATAAGGAAAAATAACTTGCGTCAGATGTACCGCCAGAGGAAATTTTTCGGGATCCGAGGAATGAACAAACCCCGGCGCGATGAGGCCCACGATTTGGGGGCTGAAAATGATCCCCAGGATCGAAAGCACCGCAAGCACGGCTGCCATGATGATAAAAAGCGTCGAGGCAAGACCCCAAAATTCCTCTTTTTTTTTCTCATGGCATTCGGTGAGCACGGGAACAAACGCCGCGTTCGCGGCCCCTTCACCGACGACGTCACGCAAGAGATTGGGTATTTTAAAACTCACGATAAACGCTTCGGCGCCCAGGCCGGTTCCGAAAGCGGTCGCGATCACAAGATCCCTTACAAAACCAAGCACGCGGCTTATGCCGGTCAGAGCACCGAGGATTCCCGCTGATTTGGCTAAAACACGATGGGTTGACATAAAACGCTATTTTCTGTAGAATACGGCGTTTGGATTAAACAACAAACCGCCTTTTAAATTTAAGGATGCTATGGCACATCGAAGATCGTCATTAAAAAAAATCCGCGTCGACAAACGGCGCCGCGCCGTCAACGTACGGATCCTCTCAGAGCTTAAAACCGCCGCGCGCAAAGTCACGTGCCTCCTAGTAGAAAAGAAAGCCGATGAGGCCGCTAAAGAGTCGAGACGGTTGTTTTCTAAACTGGACAAAGCAGTCAAAAAAGGCGTCCTCCACAAGAACCTGGCTTCACGCCAGAAATCACGGATCAGCCTTAAGATCAATGCGTTGACGCTTCAAAGTCCAAAAATCAAATAAAAAAATTCCCGAGGCTCTTCTCTTAAGCTCAAGAGTCTATCAGGCGCAGGATGTCAAGATAAAGCGCTCAAGCGCCAAGCGCTCGCCCAGTTGCCCCGTCTTAACCGCCGCGTCGCAATCAAGCAGTTGCGTTGCCATTTTTTTAAGGCGAGTTCTGGAAATACGCTCTGCCTGTTGAAAGATCTTACCGGCAAAGAACGGAGGAAGCCCCATTTCTGCGGCAATCGCGTCTTTGGGAAAACCTTCCGTCGTCAACGCATGGATCTTTCCCAACTGCTCCAATTGTCGCGCAAATGCACCGGTTACCTCATAAATCTTCGCGCCCGTCTTAAGCAGAGCGTCCAAAACGGCCAACGCGGTTTTGACCTTTGCTTCCAGTAAAGCATCCAACAGGCCAAATACGTCCGCTTGAACAGACCGCCCCAGCAGGGTTTCAACGTCTTTTAGGGTAATCCGAGTTTCGGGATGGGTATAAAGGGTCAGTTGTTCGATCGCAGAACTGATCGAGCCGGCATCTTTATCTACCCTCTCAATTAAAACTGCTGAAGCGCCGTGATCCATGGTTTTGCCGAGTCTGCGCGCGCGGCCCTCCACCCAGCCAGGAAGATCTTTATCAAACGGCAGATGGCACGGCGTAGGTTTTGCTTTCTCCGCGAGACGTTTTAAAAAATTGTTTTTT
>PEWW01000114.1 GCA_002779345.1 Candidatus Omnitrophica bacterium CG07_land_8_20_14_0_80_50_8
CTTGATGATTGTACGTCACGTCCACAATGATACAGCTAAAAGTCTTTGATAAGGTCACCTCGAATTCTTTCGAAACATTGGTTTCAAACTCAAAACGTTCATAAACTTTGACACCCATGTCGGGGCGCATCTGCCAGTGAACTTCGGCAGTCGTCTGACCGCTTTCATCGCGTACGTACCGTTGTCCAAGGGCTAACCGCACATTGTTTTTCTGCATATAAAAATCCAGGTCGGCCGTGTCCGGATGGCGCGTTTCCGGATCCATCGCGGCATCACCCTCGATACCCAGCCATGCGTAAGGCCTCAGCTCCACCTTCATTCCGGTATTGGTGAGACGCCCCGTATGTAGGTCCGTGTCAAGAAACGGGATGGCGCGCGCGATCTCTCTGGTTACCGGCGTCCCATCTTTTGCGTGTTCCTTCGTCTGGAGCTTATTTTCAAAATTAAAGCGGATAAAATTTTGTTTGTCCAGCGTGTCCAACGCGTCAAATTGTTGAAGGCTCGTCCTTAAGACCGTCGGGTCGGGACGATAGTTATAACTTACGGTCGGCTCAAAAATGTGACGTATCTGGTTATAATCCAACCCGAACGTTTTGACGTAAGCGTCATAAACTTTATAAAAACGCGTGCTGACGTCCAGACCCGGATCGATGGCGCCTCTTACAAAATCCCTGCCGTCGCCCGAGGTATCTCTCGAATAAAATGTCTGCCGCGTCCCGATTCTGGGCGTAACCGACACATCGCCCACCCGTCCCGCGCACGAAAGCGTGTGATTGGTATCGAGTCTTGTCGCGTCGATGCCCTCGTCGCTGGCCGCGGAGGATTTTATTAAATTGGAGAACTGAACTTCTTGCCTGAAATAAAAAGGCGTATCTTGAAATTCATGATTGGTCGTGTCAAAACGTACCTCGGGGCTGCGTTCCACAACCGAAAATAGGGCGTCCAAACGGTTCCGCTCCAGTACGCTGAACGTGTACTCGGGCTTTGAGGTGATCAAAGAAATATAATTGTCCGGAAACGCATCGCGCGCGTATTCTTCCCTATAAAAGAAATCCTTGATTACGTCGGCGTCGCTTAATTGGTTGATTTCGGTGGTCAGCGTCGTTGCCTCGCCGACCTTCGCTTGATGGCGCCATTGGACGCGGGTCCGCTCTCCATCCACCTGGGGAGGGGCATCGCTGTCTTGTATGGCGTAGACCCGCGCCGCGCCGCGTCCGATTTTATCGCCCCGGTAAAAGTTTTCAACCCCGGCGCCGACACCGCGCTTTGAGCGGTAGTCCAGCAAAACATTTCCTTTGGATTCAAAATCGGGCCCTGTGGCCAGATGATACCGCCATTTGGTCAGTACAAAAGTTCCCCACTTTGAATTTCTCCCCGGCACTATCTGCACAGGAAACCGATCCATCTCGATAAACGGCTGAACGTAATACGGGATAAATAGCACCGGGACGCCGCGTACCATAAGGATCGCGTTGCGAATGACCACTTTATCATCGGGAAAAAAATCTATTTGATGGGCCTTTATCTTGTAAAACGGGTCGTCTCCGCAACAAGTCGTGACGTAACTATCCGTGGCCCGATACTGCTTGTCCGAGATTTTCTCGATGCGTTCGGCCTTGCCGTAAAGTCCGGGCTCCATCGTCGCGCTCATCTTTGAGACTTTTCCGACTTTGGTGGCAAAATTAAAATCCGCGCGGTCACCCATAAACACACTGCCTTTTTGGGTCAATACGACATGGCCTTCGGCGGAGGCCTCTTTGGCGGCCATGTAGACGGTGATCTTGTCCGCGGTGAGTTTCACATCCTCATAGTCAATCGAGACGTGACCCACGCCTACCGTCTTTTGCTCCTCATGAAAATACTCGACCGAATCACCGTGTATCTGAATAGGAACTTGGCGGCTGTCTGATTCAAATTTTTTAACGGAACTGCCGGCAGACGCGAAATTCGCGGGGAACAAAACCGCAACCGTAATAAACAACAAAAAATTTTTGGAGTGTCTCATCAATCTTCGACTTATAATTAAAATGTCAAGGCCGCCGCGCCGATCAAACCGGCATCGACTCCCAACGCCGCAGGCACTACTTTAACAGAATGTGACGCGATGGGAAAAGCTTTTTTCTTGATCGTTCGAACGGCAGCGCTCAAAAGAAATTTATTATTTTGCGCGATGCCGCCGCCTAGAACGATCCGTTCGGGATTCAAGATATTGACCAGCCCCGCCAACGCCGTGCCCAGATGCGCGCCGGTCTTTCGCCACATCTCCAGCGCCAGGGGGTCGTTGGCCTTGGCAGCCTGCCACACCAGAAGAGGCGTCAACTCTTTACCGTCCTTGAAGACCCACCGGTTTAACAAACCTTTGCGACCGGCCTTCAGATGTTTTTTTACCGCGCGCGCGAAATAGCCGTTCCCCACGTAGGTTTCTATGCAACCCCGACTGCCGCAACCGCAGCGGGGACCGTTTTCATTCAAAACTATATGCCCAATCTCCGCGGCAGAGTAGGACACCCCGTGAAAAAGTTTCCCATCGAGGATGATGCCTCCGCCGACGCCGGTACCCAATGTCAACGCGATCATGTTTTTTGTCTTGCGCCCGGCGCCAAACCGAAACTCAGCCAGGGCCATCACGCTGGCATCATTATCGATCCACACCGGCAGTTTTAAACGTCCCTCGAGAAACGCCCTAAGCGGAGTGTTTTTCCATCCCGGAATATTGGGAAAAAAATAAACCAGGCCGCGCTTGACATCGATAGGCCCCGGAGCTCCGATCCCTATCCCCCGAACATTTACTCGCATGGTTTTGGCGCGGCGGATTAAACCCACAAGCCGACTCGCAAGCAAATGGAGCATCGCCTGAGAACCTTGGGCGCTTGCCGTCAAAAATGTTTCCCGGTAAAGCACGCGTCCCTCCAGGCTAACCAAACCCAATTTGACGCTGGTGCCGCCGATGTCCACTCCAATCGCTGACTTTTTCACGAAGTTATTATACCTTACCGGCCAATCCATGAAATAAAAAACCTTCGACAACCACCATTAAAGATATTCTTGAGGCGCTTATAATATGAATATGCATTATAAGTCCTCCTTCTCTCCGGAATTTCCAATGGCTTTTTCGTCCGTCTCTTCTATATCCGCCTGGTCCAAAAACTCTTTGGACAATTTCTTAGATACTTTAGCACCCAGCTGCCTCAGCTTATCAGCACGGCCTATTAAAGTATCACCCTTTCGCGTGCCTTCGCACATCTTCTGTAGGACCACCTCATAGTCGTCCTGTGCCCCTTTTAACTTGTCGCCTAGACCGCGCAGCACCTCAGTAAAATCCACGAACCGGTCATAAAGCAAGCCGCCTAACTTGGCAATTTCAAGGACGTTCTTTTTCTGATTCTCCTGCTTCCACATATATTCCACGGTCTTCATCGTGGCCAGCAGTGTCGATCCCGTCACCAGGACAATGTGCTTCTTAAACGCCTCTTGGAAAATATCAACACCCTCTCCAAGCGCCAGACTCGTAGCTAGCGACATGGCCGATTCAGGCGAAACAAACATAAGAACATAGTCCGGGGCATTGATGCCGTACAACGCTTGGTAATTTTTTGCCGCCAGTTCATCGATGTGGCCGCGAATGCTCACCCAGTGCGCCGCCGCATAGTTAGCCCGCGCTTCGTCGGTTGGGGCTTGGGCGTAAGCCGCATAGGCCGTCAGCGAAACTTTGGAATCAACGATAAGGCTTCTCTCGTCCGGAAGCTTGATTACAAAATCCGGTCTTTGGATGCCTCCTTCTTCGGAAGCGAAGCTGGTCTGCACAAAATAATTCACATTTTTGATCAATCCGGAATGCTCCAGGATCGTTTCAAGCTGAACCTCACCCCAATCCCCCTGAGTCTTGCTTTCGCCTTTGAGCGCCAGCGCAAGATTATTTGCGTCTTCACTGAGCCGTTTATTCATCGTGTCAAGATTGAACAATTGTGCCTTGAGCACCGCCAAACTCTCACCCTCTTCTTTAGACACTTGGTCGACCCGCTTCCTAAACTCATCGATTTTATCCGTCAGGGGTTTCATCTCGCCTACAAGTTCGGCGGAGCGCGTCTTTAACACCCGATTTGAGATATTTTCGAATTCCATCGTCAGCCGCTGTTGCATGGCCTCGATTTCCGTTTTTTGTTTCTCAAGATTATCCGAAAGAATTTTATTCTGTTCTATTTTTGTCGCAAGATCGGTGCTTAGCCGTACTATCTCCGCATTCCTTCGATCCTTGGAAAAAAACCATCCCAACCAAAAGCCCAGTCCAATCCCCGCTATTAAAAATAAAATTTCCATAAGAGGCTCCTTCTAATTTAGAAATTTAGGGGTCAGTCCCTGAATTTTGACATCCATACTGTTTTTGATATTTTGCCTCCATGCCAAGACCGTTAAGACTGAAATTCCCGGATGTAGTTTATCATGTCCTATCCCGAGGCAATGAAAGAAAAGATGTTTTCAGAAAACCCGAAGCGCCGCTATAGAGCATGAAATATTTCCTGAAAGAAAAAACTCCCGATATTCTTTGCAGAAAATTTACACTGAAGAATTTGAAGTCGTCGTCGGGATACCGACAGTTTGTGTTAGAGCAGACACAAGAAGGCCCAAGCGGTCTCACGAAGGCGGGCTCGGCAAAGACAAGGCGTCGGGCGACTAGATCAATAAGCTAAAATTCAATTTTCAGGGACTGACCTCTAACCTATTTAGCACGTCTATGAGAAGCCTTAACTGATTAAAACTCGAACGATCAAAACTGAATAACAACCTCTCAAGATGCGAGTCTTTGTTATCTTCATCCGTCAAATCGGTCAGGCGTTCGAAAGTCCCCGATGAAACCATGGACCTAAAATCGCGGTTGATCTGCTCAAGATGCTTGTCTGGTAACCGTTTTCTTAACCGAATAAGGTACCGGTCTTTAAGAAAACGCGACGAGTGATAGTTCTTATAAAAGTTCACGATCTCTTCGACGCCTGCATCGGCATCCTGAAAATGTCTCATCAACGAAAGGTCTCCCGGAGAGATCAGCCCTCCGCCTTCCACATGCTTTTTAAACAGCCTAAGCATGGATTTCCAAAAATCGCTGGCCGGCGTATCCAAAAGCACCAAGGGCCGCGGTTTCGCCTTCCCTGTTTGCACCAGCGTGAAAGATTCAAAACCCTCGTCAAACGTTCCGAAACCGCCCGGAAAAAGCACCGTCGCGGCGGATTCTTTTAAAAACATGAGTTTACGCGTAAAAAAATATTTGAAATAAACCAATTTTGAATTGCCCCTGATAACTACATTCGCCTGCTGTTCAAAAGGAAGCAAAATATTGAGGCCAAAGCAGTTCTTTACGCCGGCGCCTATCATGGCGGCCTCCATGATGCCGCTGGCGCCGCCGGTGATAATCATCCATCCTTTTTTAGCGAGTTTTTTTCCAAACCTTTCCGCAAATTTAAAGTTCGGGTGGTTACGCGGCGTCCTGGCGGAACCGAAAACCGCGGCTTTTGGGATTGAACGGTATGGTTTAAAAACCTTCATCGCATAGCGTAACTCTTTGAATGCCGTGTTCAGGAGCTTCACTTCCGCCAGATCCAGCCGCTCTTCCCGGAGCTGTTCAATGTTAATAAGCATATCCTGATAAAGCGCAGTTTCGGAAAATTGGGGGTATTCGCCTTGGAGAAGCTCACTCAAGTTTTTCTTATAATCAGTAATTTGTTTTTCAGTTTTTCTCAAAATCACAACCCTCCATTTTTTCTAAAAAAGTTTTTATGTCTGCGGGCAATTCAGATTTGAACGTCGTCCATTCACGCGTCGCGGGGTGGGTAAAACTGATCTCAGAGGCGTGGAGCGCCAATCGCCTAAGCTTCAGTCGTTCAAGCATTTCGTCATCCAACCCGTGAATCACATAGCGTGAAAAGAGGTTAAGGTCGATATAAATTTTGTCTCCGACGACGGGATGGCCGATAAACGCCAGATGCGCCCGTATTTGGTGCGTTCGGCCCGAGCATGGTTTGATTTCAAGAAAAGAATACTCCCCGTTGGTACTCAGTGTCGTATAATCCGTCCGCGCGGTCTGGCCGTTTTCGCGATCCACGATTCTAACCGTCTGAAACCCTGAGCTTTTGTCATGCCCCAGCGGCAAATCGATAGACCCCACCGCAGGATCCGGCGTCCCAAACACAAGGGCATGATATTTTTTCTTTACCCGGCAGGTGATAAATTCTTTGCCCAAAAAACGCGCGGCCTCATAGGTTTTTGCGATTAAAATAACACCGCTTGTTTCCGCGTCCAAACGATGCGTAAAATGGATCTTCGTGTCCGCCCACCGAACATCTTTTTTTAACAACGAATGAAGATTCAGCTCGAAATAACTGCCCACCGGGTGCACGGCCAACGGCGCCGGTTTATGGATCACCAGGATATGGGTGTCCTCATGGATCACCCGAAAATGGGTGTCGACAAAAAAATTTGCTTGGCGGACCCTTTCGCGGGGAAATGGCGCGACGTTATTTTCCAAGGACGTAGGAAAAAATAAGCGGGGCCACAATCGATGCGTCGGACTCGATAATAAACCGGGGGGTCTGGGGATCTAATTTACCCCAAGTGATTTTTTCGTTCGGCACGGCTCCGCTATAGGATCCGTAGGAAGTGGTGCTGTCGGAGATCTGGCAGAAATACCCCCACAGGCGGCATGACTGCTTCAAATCCTGCGTAATGAGCGGCACTACACAGATCGGAAAATCACCGGCAATGCCGCCGCCGATCTGAAAAAAACCGAGGGACTGCGTTTTCGTATTCGCTTGGTACCATTCCACCAGCGCCGCCATCTGTTCGACCCCCGGCTTCACAACGCCGAAATTGGAAACCTCTTTTCGAATCACATGAGCCACAAAAATATTGCCGAGCGTCGAATCTTCCCAGCCCGGCGTAAATATTGGCAGTCCTTTTTCGCAGGCAGCGATCACCCAGGAGTCTTTCGGATCAATGTCATAAGACTCCTTGAGTGCGCCGCTCCGGATCAGCTGGTACATGTATTCGTATGGAAAATAGCTTTTCTTTTCCTTATCGGCTTGTTTCCAGAATTTGAGTACCTGGCGCTCGATCCGCCGCATGGCCTCTTCTTCGGGGATGCAGGTGTCCGTGAC
>PEWW01000001.1 GCA_002779345.1 Candidatus Omnitrophica bacterium CG07_land_8_20_14_0_80_50_8
CACAAAACCATCTCCGTTCAGATCGACATAGGAGCTCAATACTTTGAAGAACTCCTGAACATCCGCTTCATTGATCACTCCGTCTTTGGCGATGTCCTGCTTCGTCAGATCCTCAAGCGGGACCTGATTGCCGTTCTTGATATTGTTGTAGATCAAAACCAGCGCCTCTACGTCTTGGCCGTTAACCACTTCGTCCGCGTTCATATCGAGGCTCTTTTTATTAAAGATCGCTATAGAAGCCTCCAACAGCCGCTTATCCTCGAGATCGACCTTTCCGTTCTTATCGACATCAGAAACCAAAACATCTTTATCGGTCACGTTGAGCTGCATCGCCGTCAGGATACGCAGGAGTTCTTCCGCATCTTTCTCGTTCACAAGGCCGTCCTTGTTGAGATCCTGCAGCTGGTTCAGGATCTTGACGAGCATCTGCTTGTCGACGTCGTCCACCTTGCCGTCCCGGTTAAGGTCGGCCTTGTCCACGACCTCTTTGGCGATGGGCTGATGGTTGTTGACGTAATCGAACATATTTTGAATAAAGAGAACGTCTTTTTCGTCCACACCCGGGACTCCGTTCACATCCGCATTGCTGAAGATCTTGAATAGGTTGTTCCAGACCAAGATGTCTTTTCCGGTGATCATGCCGTCCGGAGCGTATTCGCCTCGCTCATTGACCATATCCACCTGCCGGATGTCCTCGTCGGTCACGTTCATCTTGATCGCGTTCAATACTTCAGTGATGCGGGTGGAATCCTGGTTGTCGATAACGTCGTCATGATTGACGTCTAGGGCCTTGTTGAGAATGTCCTGAATGACCTTTTTGTCGGCGGCGGTTATCTTTCCGTCATTGTCGAGGTCCGCCTTCGCAAGCAAATACTGGCCGGTACTGGAAATCTTTTGCATGGGCACATTGAGCAAACGGCCGTGCCGGTCGTAAATATACCCTCCGAGTTCCGCAATATAATCGACCTTGATGCCTTTTTTCGCGAAATCAAATTCCAGGAAGGACAGGATCTTATCCACTTTATCCACTTCAAACTCAGTGATCTCCCCGTCTCCGGCCCTGGTAAATTCGGCTTTAAGCCCCTCCGCCACGTGGATCGTCGAAAGATCGCCAAAAATGGTCGAGCTGTCGGCGGGCGCCGTTGTGCGGTCCCATGCCACCGCGGCGTCGCTCAACTCAGCGGCTATCGTTCGCCCATCCGCCCCGATAGTCAGCGTGATCATCCTTCCGTCCGCGGCGGGATAAGACACGAAGATCGTCCTGCTTTGATCGGCGTTCTCGGTGACTTTTGAATTTTCAACCGTCAACTCGACCTTCGTCGAGTGACCCTGCGGATCGATCCATTCAGCTTCCTTCAGTCTTCCGTCGGCCTCGAATGTGAACTTTGTGACGGCTCCGCTGGCATGCGAAACCGTTTGAACCAAGCCTTCTTCCGTCAGAGAAGCGTCGGTTGCCATCGTCTTTTCTTTTTTGACCAGCCTCACCGATAAAATCGCGTGAGAAGACACCAGTTTATTGTCCGCGTCTTTCTTCTCAAGCAAGCTGGTCACCACCTCCAAAATCGATCCGTTTTGAAGCCGGACCTTCAGGGTCATGGTGTTGTCACCGTTTTCTTGGACCGTGGAATTCTCGTCCGTCACATCCTCTTCGATCAGCATCCCGCCCGGTAACGTCAGTTTGATATGCGTGATCGATCCGTTGCCCGGCATATCCCCGCTTCTGGCCAGCTCGATATATTCACGCAGCAGTTCCGCGTCTTTCGGTTCCACGACCCCATTTCCGTCCACGTCAGCATAACGGCGTGAATAACTGTCAAGTCCCAGCGCAAAGTAACCAAGGATCTTTTCCATCACCGCCGCGTCTTCCTGGGTTAGTTTGCCGTCCGTCTTTGCTCCGTATTCACCGACGAAATCCAGTTTACTTCTGACGTTGACCGCCCAATCAACGTCCGCGCCGTCCACTTTCCCGTCACCGTTCACATCCGCGGCCTTGAACGCTGTCAGATCAGCGGTCGGATTGGCTGTCAGGAAATTCACGATCTTTTCAATTTCGGCCGCGTCCTCATCGTCAACACTGCCGTCCAGATTGACATCCGCCTTTTTATAGATCTGCATGGCGGCGCGCAATTCTGTCTCATCGTCCGAGTTCACGGATCCGTCGCCGTTCAGATCGGCTCTCTTAAGATCGTCGTCTTTCACGTCCAAACGGATAAATGTCAGGATCTTGTTCAGCTTATCCAGATCCCGCATATCCACGATCCCATCGTCGGTGATATCGATGTAGTGGTTCATCGTCGCGATCATCTTTTTCTTCTCGTCTTCGCTGATAAATCCGTCGCCGTCGATGTCCGCCGTTCTGAGCTTGTCTTTGCCGTAGTCATTCATGACCGTGATGTACTCGATCACGTCCGAAAGCCTGTCAACATCGGCGGAACCAACGTTGCCGTCGCCGTTATAATCTTTGATCTTTTCGTAAGCCGCCTGGATCAGATCGACGTCCTTCTGCTCGATGACGCCATTCCCGTCAACATCGGCGAGTGACATATCCTTGAGAGAAACGTGGTTATTGGACATGGCACTGATAATATTGACGGCCGTCTCGTAGTCTCCCTGGTCTTTCTTACCGTCATGGTTGAGATCCACCGCGATTTTGGACAGGCTGTTCGCGAGGGCCTGGCGATCCCGGGTGTCCACTACCCCGTCCGGGACTCCGTGAGGACCGGTGATATCTCCGACCTTATTGATTATGAGATCCACCGGGATCAATTTCTGGAGTTCCTGATAGCGTTTCACCTCCGCCCATTTCAGGAGGTCCTTGGCATTCACCAGGCGGTCATTATTGATGTCCGCGTTGACATAAAGCAAAACAGCCTCCCGCAAGGCATTCTCGTCGGCGCGGTTGACAATACCGTCCTTATTGATATCTGCCTGCGAAAGCCCGGCAACCGTGATCTTCTTGTAAATAATTTCTCGAATGATCTCTTCATCCCTGGAACTGACGGCCAGGCCCTTCGCCTTGTCAATATCGTAAGTGGAAGCGTTCTTGATCGCGTCTTCCAATTTTTTGGCATCGTCCGCATCCACATCCTCGTCCTTATCGATATCCCCCATCTTCCCCGAGATCCACGCCAGGTCCACTCCCATGCCCATGGCGGTCGAAATGGCCGTCAAATGGTTGATATCACCCGCATCAATGCCGGGATCCGTCTGTGCATCCCCGTCCATGTCCTTCAAATAAACCAGATTCTGGTCCATCAGATCCAGATCGTCCTGGGTGATCGTTCCGCTGCTATTGTTGAGATCTCCCTTAAATATCACCGGCAGGAGATCTTCCGAAATACGTCCCGTCTGGATATAGTTGATGAGGATCAACAGGCGTTCCTTATCCGCCTCCCGGTTCTTTTGGTCTCCCGTGAGGTCATACAAATGCTGGTCATTTATCGCTTTTTCGAGAATGTCGTAATCCCGGTCGTCCACGAGATCATTCCCCGCCTCATTTTTGTTGCTGTCCAGATTGGCCCGGCGGATCTCGGCCTCATTGACACCGTCCGTATTGATATAAGTCACCATATCCTGGGCTTCGTTGTCGGTCAGGTGAAGCTCATCTTTCAGATTGTTCCGTTCACTGTCGGTGTCGACCTTGCCGGATTGGTCGAGGTCGTATTCCTTTAAGTATTTGTTCGCCGTATCGTACCGGACAAATTCCTTGATCTTTGTGATCGGGTCGACGAAAGTGCCCCAATAATGCCTTGTCCTCCCAGCCGCCTTCCAGGACGCCCAATTCACCAGTTTCTGATCTTTCTGGGACTCCTGCCCGAATTTCGGCCAGATCCCCGAATTGATCACCGAATCGATCGCGCCTTGAAGCAGTTCCTGATCTTTCTCATCAGGGCCGTCCAAATCGTCCAGGTCCGCGCGATTGACCAGATCGTCCGAGAAGACACGCACGCCAAACGCCTTGCCGAGCACCACCTCATCCATTTTGATCCGGTCATCGACAGGCCTTAAAAACCCGTCGTGATCCACATCCAAAGCGTTGACCTTCCCGAACGCGTTCTTGAACCGGTTCCAGTCTTCATGGTCAACGGTTGGCACGCCCAGTTCTTTTTCGGCGTCCGTCTGATAGACGTCCGCTTTTATGAAATTTTCTTTTGTAATCCCCGGTTTGCCCAGGTAATCGCTGACGATATGTTTCAGCCAGGTAAGATCATTGTAATTAATGACGTCATCGCCGTTGATATCGTAGGCAGCATTATACGGAAGTGCGTTCGCGCCCGTGTAGAGAGTCAGAATTTCATCTTCAAATTTATTCGCATCCGCGGCATCCACGCCGCCGATCCCGTCCACGTTCGCGCGCCTCATCTCCTCCGGGTCGATATATTTACGAATGAGATCGAAACGGTCCAGATCCGCCTGGTCGACCACGCTGTCTTCATTGATGTCATAGAGGGCCGTGTCCGTGCTCTGGCCGTCCACGGCGTTCTTGAGAAGCGTGCGGTCTTTCAAGCTGATCAGTCCGTCATCATTGATATCGGAGACTCTGACTTGCGTGACGGGTAAATTTAGGTAGGACGTCTCAAGCCGTCCGTAAAGCGAGGCATCATAGATCGCATTAAAGATCGTGTCGTCAGAGGGCTCGATGATATTGTTCTTGTCAAAATCCGGCAAGCAATTCATGGTTTCCACAAATTTCGTGACGTCCGTGCCGTTTAGAACGCCGTTTCCGTCGATATCAAAATCCAACAGATTGTCGATCTTCAGGTCCTTTTTAGTCTTCAGATAGTTGGCGATATTCGCGATCAGTCCCACGTCCTTTGAATCGATCGTGCCGTCGTTATTCAGATCTCGGTTGTTGAGATAAAGAACCGCCTGGGCGAAGGCCAGTACGTCGGCCTCGGTCACTTGGGTGTCTTTGTCCATATCCGCCGCCGCGACCTCGCCTGGCGTGAAGAAATAACGCTGATTATCGATAATCTTAAGGATACGCTCCAGATCTTCCGGCCCGACCTGCTGATTACCGTCCACGTCGACTAATTTCAAAAGATTGCCTTCCAATGCCGCCAGGTCATACTGTTCATCGATATTCATGTCCCCGTTGAAGTCGGCGCGCCTCAAGTCACGGAACAAGGTCTGGATATCCTCCGTGATCCCCTTCTGCGCGGGATCTTTCGCGATATTCACCAGGTCTCTCAGGTAATTGCGATCATTCAAATAATCCACGATCCCATCATGGTTGAAATCAGCCTTGGGAGATTTGGTCTTGTCGTCCTTATTTCCATACAGCATGTTGAACGCGTTGGTATAAACCGTCACGTCTGCCGGCGTCACTTTCTGGTCATTATTAAGGTCCGCTTTAGCCAGCTCTTCGGGCAAGTGAAGATTGTTGTCCCTGACGTACTTATTGAAGTTGATGATCAAGTTGATACGTTCTACGTCGTCAAAAATACCGCTGTTATTGATGTCCTCTCCGATGTTGCCGTCGCCGTTCACGTCGACCAGAAGGCCTCTCAATTTCTCGAGCTCTTGCAGATCCAGATAGTTGACCACGCCGTTTCCGTCGATATCCGCGCGGCCGATCTCCTCGGGGGTGATCGTCTGCTCGGTCTTGTCTGCGCCGATCATCTGTTCGATCTTCTCGACGTCTTTCATGTCGACAAACCCGTCACCGTTCACGTCGCGGAGCGTCTTCACGATCCAGTCCAGTTTATCGAGGTCTGTCTGATCGATAAGTTCGTCTCCGTTGATATTCGCACGGCGGATCATCTCAGTGTCGACCTTGAGGGATAAGTACTCAACGAGTCTATCCAACATTTCCATGTCCAGGTTGTCCGCCGGTTCCCCGAACTGGAGAGTCACTTCCTGTGCTTGCCGATCCAGATCGTTCAGATACACAGGCGCGGAATGGACCGTGGCTTTGACGCCGAATAAAACTCTCGGAGCCGTCAGAGTCCTTACCTCCGTGATCAGAACTTCCCCTTCGGCCGTTACGGTGAGCACCGCAAAACCGTTCCCGACGGTGATCAGATGGATCCCGACACTAAAGTCCTGCAATATTCCTGCGATATTGACCGCGGCGACATTTTGGCTGAAAGCGCCGAAGACAACGAAAGAACCATGAATTGTCAAAGGCGTCGTGCCCAGGGTTTGCACCGTCTCGGTCACGAGCGCGCCGACCGTTACCCGACCATTGACCTCGACCTGGATAATTGCGAGGCCTGCTCCCGTTTTCACGGTGTGCGTACCCGTTCCCAAGATCTCAGTGCGATCTCCGATCTTAAGGACCGCTTCGTGGGTCGTGGGATCAAAACCTGACAGAATAACCGCCGTGCTATTCACCGTCGTTTGGAAGATCTCTATAGAGTCGACCGTACCGCTCTCAACCGGGCTAAGGGTCACCTCGCCTGTCGCCGCAACACGCAGGATCGCGAATTTACCGTTGATACTGATCACACGCGTGCCTACGACAAAATTGGATGACTGGCCGCCTATCAAAACCACAGCGATGTTGTCGCTGAAGCTGACCAAGGAAACGCCGGTTTCGTAGACTGTCACGGCCGTTTCCCCGATTTCCAGCGCCGACGCGGCGCTTAGCGAGGCGATCTGGGCGCGGCCGGTGGCACTGACGGTCAACACCGCGAATCCCTGGCCAACGGGAACCGTATAGACGCCGGGACCATACACTGACGTTTTTTCCCCGATCTTGATGGCCGCTTCGCGATCGGCGTTGAAATCAAGCATGGCGATCGGCGTGCCGAAAAGCACTGTGGGCGTTTTTCCAAGCAAGTAGGGATCATAAACGGTAAGCGATGCCACATCCGCAGTACCGTTTTCGCGCACGGTCACAACGGCAAACCCCTGCCCTGCCTCGACCGTATGGATCCCGACGCCGAATGTTTTTTGCTCACTGCCGATCTGGAAAGTCGCTTCTTTCTTCACGGCGTCAAAGTTGGTCATAAATATCTGCGCATCGTTCGCCGATACGCCTTTGGAGGATGAGGGATTATCCGTCAGGGACGCCAGTGTTGCCTTCCCGTCTTGGTCGACGCTCAGAAGCGCCAGCCCGCTGCCGATCTTTACGACATGAACCCCGGTGACAAAGGTCTGCATCTGATT
>PEWW01000068.1 GCA_002779345.1 Candidatus Omnitrophica bacterium CG07_land_8_20_14_0_80_50_8
ATCGAGTTTTGAACGCTAAAAGCCAACTCGTCTAGGTCATGATTTAGAATACCCGACCCCACGATCACCCCATAACGTTCGTGACCGGTGCTCAAATTTTTCGCGCCCGCGTCGTCCAAGGCCAGGCTTGCCGCGCCGACGGCCAATTGTATGTCCCGCGCCATGACTTTCAGGGCTTTTTTTTGAGTCACAAATTTTTCAGGATTAAAATCTTTTACCAACCCTGCGGCAAATTCCAAATCCCCCTCTAACCGAAGAGTGCCAATGCCCGATTCATTGTTGACAGCCGCTCTCCACAACGCTTGAGCCCCTTCGCCCGACGCTGTGATCGCGCCTAATCCCGTAATGACGACCCGTTTGCTCAATTTTTCCCTCCGGCGGCGCCGGCAATATTGTAAATGTCAAAATGTTTCAGAAAGGCCTCATTGAATACGATCTTTTTTTTATTTTCTTCCAACGACTCGATCACGACAAGAAGCACGGACGCCTCGGCCACGATCCGGCCCTGGCATGTCACAACACCCGAGATCCAGGCGCCTTCTTCGCGCGCATCGTCAATGCGGGCCTCTATCAGGAGGCAGCACGGAGGCCTGACCGCATGGAAAAAATGGGCGTCCATGATCTTTGCCAGGATTACTTCTTTCTTAAAATCAAGCCCTAATCCGAAAAGCACGCCGCCTGCTTGCGCGATCATCTCCACAAAAAGAGGATCCGGTACCAGAGGATTTCCGGGAAAATGTTCCGAGAAAAAATCCTCCGTCCCCGAAAAACTTTTAACCGCCGCGGCAAGATCGCCTTTTCTCAAAATCTCAAATCGCTCGATCAAATCCCAACGCATTGGACAACCACATATTTTTTATTTTTTAAAACTGAAAATTTGAACGCTGACTGGGCAGGCGTTTTTTTCTGAAGCATCAGCTTGTGTTCCCTGAATGCCGCCAGCCCGGTTCCAAAACACGGGGCGGCCTTAAACAGCGCTTCTTTGGAGGCAAGTAAAACGGCGAGATTTTCGTGGGGGTTTTTATTTTTATGGATAAAGGTAATCTCTCGCGGACTAAAGAAAGAATTTAGCCGGTCTTTATGAGACCGATAGAAACGTCTGGCCTTTTTGATTTCTATGAGGTCTACTCCAAAAGCCGCGCTCATCTTTTGCGGACCGAATGAACCCGCTTACTTATTCGCGGGCGCAAGTTTTTCCGAGAGATAATCCACGATCATGCCGACCGTAAAAATATCCCCAAGATTGGCGATGGTTGGATTTTTTAAAAATTCCGCCCAGTCAGCGTCAGGAATCTTTTTCTGAAGTTCCTCAAGCCCGGCCGGCATGATCTTGCCTTCCTTTACAAAACGCGCGTCCGTCAGCAACTTTTCAGGAAACAGCTCACCTTTTGGGATTTTGATCTTAAACGTTTTTTCGAGACGAAAAACAATATCGAGAAAATCTATCGATTCCGCGCCCAGGTCTTTAACCAAAGAGGAATGAGGCGTTACTTTGCTCTCGTCCACTTTGAGGGCTTGAGAAATAATCACTTTAACGTTTTTAACGATTTCTGGATTATAGTTCTGCATAAATTAAGGCTGTACTCCCTTCGGGTCTTATGATTAGACTATCTGCGGCAAAGCAAACTCAAGCCCCCGTCCACCGCAATGATTTGACCGGTGATATAACGCGCGTCCTCTGACGCCAAAAAAGCCACCACAGAGGCTATTTCCTCAGGCTCCGCGAAATCGCCCAGCGGTATCCTGTCTTTGATCTTGTCGCCGAACGCCGCGCGCGCGGCGCTCGACATCCGTGTATTGACCATGCCCGGCGCCAGGGCGTTAACCGTCACCTTTTTGGAGGCTAACTCCGCCGCCAAGGATCGTGTGAAAGCGTTGATTGCCCCCTTCGAGGCCGCATAGTTGACTTGGCCGCAACTGCCAAGCTCCGCGATAACCGACGAAATGTTGATGATCTTTCCGCCGCCTTGCGTCACCATCTGCTTTGAGACGGCTTTACAAAAATGGTACACACCGCCCAAGTTTGTCTCCATCACATCCGACCAGTCCTCATCCGACATAGTCAAAAAAAGTCCGTCACGGATAATGCCGGCGTTATTGATCAATATATCCAAAGAACTTTCTTTTTCAAGAATTTCGTCGACTATTTTTTGAACGTCTTTTTTTTTCCGGACGTCGCAAGCCAAAGCAAAAATCTGATGAGGTTTCCCGGTCAAGCGGACGACCTCGGCCGCCTGAGCTTTAGAGGAAAGGTAAGTAAAATACACCCTTGCCCCTTCTTCGACAAAGCGTCTGACAAGCGCCGTGCCAATGCCGCGCGAACCGCCGGTCACCAAAACTACTTTACTCTTGAATCTCATGACAACGCATCGACGGGCGCCAAAACTAAATGAGCCGACAACGCCTTCCCGAAAGGAGGATCCATCAAATCAATATGCCCGTCAAATAAATCCGTTCCGGCTTCGCGTTTTAATAAACGAACTGAAATCTTAAGACGACTTTCCGGTTTTACAAACTGCCCGAACCGCGCCTCTTCGGCGCCGGTGAGACGGTAGTATCGCTTATCGGAGCTATCCGATAACCGCAAAAGAGCCGCGGCGGCTTGCTTAGCCATTTCCAAAAGAAGTACCCCCGGCATCACCGGAAAATTTTTAAAATGATCTTTTAAAAACTCCTCTTTTCCTGTCAGGGTGTAATAGGCAGTTAGCTGGTCGCCTTTCGTAAATTCCGTGACTTTATCAATAAAACCGAAAACACTCAAAAAAAGCCCCCTTTTTTGCCCTCTAACACATTGGCAAACACAGGGCAGTAATATATCATGACCGCTTTAAAATACCAAGCGCACTTTTAGGCGATAAGGCCTGTCATCAATGGAGATCGACGCCTCACCGGCTTGCTAAACATACCCTATTTCTCCCCCGGTGTTTGGCTTCGTAAAGCGCCCCGTCGGCGGCCTCGATGAGTGACCCGGCATCCGCCAGATCTTTTGACAAGCTCGCGCATCCGATACTCAGCGTCGCGCGCAATTTCTCGTCATAAGCCTTAAAATTCGTTTCCGCGACCGCAATACGGATTCTTTCCGCTACCAACAACGCGCCGGATCGATCCGTTTCCACTAAAAGCACACCGAATTCCTCACCGCCGTATCGTCCCACCAGATCCAGTTCTCGGACATTTTTTTTGATAGTCTCCGCGGTCTGCGCAAGTACCACATCTCCCACCAGATGCCCGTAACGGTCGTTGACATCCTTAAAATAATCCACGTCTATCATTAAAAAGGAAAGATTAAAGCTAAATTTTTTGGAACGGCCTATCTCGCCCTTGAGACGTTCTAAGAAATGTCGGCGCACGGCTACGCCGGTCAGCCCATCCGTCAGCGCCAAGGTCTCTACTTTTTCATAAAGTTTCACGCGTTCAATCTCAGAAATAAAACGTCCCGCCAGAACCGAAAGTGCCCCGGATTGAACACAGCTTACGCCCGTCACAATCAAAATCCCAGACACTTTGTTATTCATCAGAATCGGATAAACGGCAGACGGATTAACACCTTCATCCGCCCAAGGCGTCCGCCTTTCAAACACCCGCTTGAATATTTTACGCAAAAAAGGGTCGAGGGCGACCATGAACTCTTTTTTGTTTTTAAGGATAAAAGACTTATCAAAAAGTCCCTCAAAGTCCGAATATTTCAAGCAGTAAATTGCTTCAGAAATCTGCGCGCCTTCGTCCTCTTCGTCAAAAAGAGCCAGCACGACAGTCTCGAAACGACATTGTCCCGACAACGCCTCCCCAAAAACTAACAGCGCCTCAAATTTGTCCATGCTCTTGGATATTTCCTTCATCTTGTCATACAAATAGTGCATTTCGTTGGCTCGGCGATTGATGTCGTTCGTAGCTTTAGTCTTGCGCTCAAGCAGTGCACGTGCCGTTTCCAGTTTTTTGAGCGCTTCGTGAATCTCCCCGTCAAGGGCACTCGACTTCGCATAAATCCACCGTTTGAATTGCAATCCTTCAAAAAATACAAGCAGAGAAAAAGACAGATAATAAAACCAGGCAAACGGATCCACTCCCTTCTGAAAAACCGCCGCCAAGGCCGCGACGGTAATAAGCATGAGCGCGGCCGCTTGGAAAAATCGGCGTTTAAGAAAATGCGCGCCTAGTAAAATGAAAAATGAGAACGTATTAATAATTATAAATCGCCACATACCCGGTTCCTTCCAAGCGACTTGGCGCGATAGAGGGCCTCATCGGCCATCCGCAAAAGCGCTTCATCGGTGCCGGTCTTTTCGGGGTAAGCCACGACGCCCAGTGACACCGTCGTGCGCGCCTTTATCCGGCGGAATACAAATGGATGCGCTTCAATCTTTGATCTGATTTGTTCCGCGACGGCCATCGCCTCCTTTTTATTTTTGTCAGGGAGCAACACAATAAATTCCTCCCCTCCGTATCGGGCGGCGCAATCCTTAAAATCCAGGCAGGAGCGAATAATCGACGCGATATTTTTTAAGACAATATCCCCCGCGGAGTGACCGTAGGTGTCATTACATTTTTTGAAAAAATCAACATCCATCATGATAAGCGCAAATGAACCGCGTCTGTCATCGGCGCTTCGCCACTCTTCGGAAAATCTTTCCTTGAAATAACGGTTGAGATAAAGCCCGGTCAAGCCGTCATGAGTGGCCATTTCCTCCATGCGGGCGTGGAGTAAAAGATTTTTCAGGGTCACGGAGCCTAAATCCGAGAAAATATCCAGCAGTCTCAAGTCCTCGGTGTTAAAAATCCCCGGCTTCATCGCGCTGGCGCTAACCACCCCCAGGACTTTGTTCCCCGTCATCATCGGGTTCGCACAGACCGAGCGCGGACGCGAAGCGGTCGTCAACGGTTCGGCGGAAAACCTAAAATCATTGGCGGTGTCCGCAATCAAGAGCCCTTTAGCTTTTTTCATCACCCACTGATCGAAGACGGTGCCGTTTGTTTCTTTGACGATAGCGTCATTCGACGACTGGCCCGCCACGAGGGACAACTGTTGTTGGCTTTCGTTCACCAGATACAAGATGCAGGCGTCGGCCTTGCCCAAAATTTCATAGGCCTCTTTCACGATCCTCTGCGAGGCGGTCTGGACGTCTTTGACTACTTTTAATTCCTCGGAAAATTCGCGCAGGTTCATTAAGCGGTCTATTTTTTTATTAAGGGCCGTCTTTAAAACGTCTTTTCTGGACGCCTCCGCTTGGGTCCAATGAATGTCCTCCGTTAATTTTTCCTTCACAATCTGTCGGTTATTGTTTTTTTTCTGAACGCTTGAAAGAAACGACACCGCCGACAGATAAAACACCGCGTAAAAAAAAAGCTCGAGTAAAAACGCGGGTTCCTTCGTCACTAAAAAAATATAGAGCGATACAGCAGAAAATAAAAAACTTAAAACCGCCGCAACCGTCGGTCCAGAAAGCACCCAGGCAAATAAAAGGACCAGATACGAAATAAAATAATACGCGGCGATCAGCTGATCAGAAAGATAAAAATCAAATCTTAGGATGGTGACGTACGGCAAGATCGCCAGAAACCAAACAACGAAGGCAACAATAGGTAGAAAAAAAGGCGGCAGAGGACCCTCCTTTCCAATACTAAAGAATCGCTTTTTCCGTATCCTTGTCAAAAAAATGGGCCTTGCCCATATCAAATACGAGATCCAAATCTTGGTTGATGCCGGGCCGCGCGTGACCGGAAACGCGCGCGATGAACGTGTCGGATCCGCTTCGAAGATGAAGATAAGCCTCGGCGCCCATGGGTTCTACGACTTCGCAGGCGGCGCGAACCGTGTTGTCCAAAGATGCCTCGGAAGCAAAAAGCTTGTCATAAATATCTTCCGAACGGATCCCTAAAACCACTTCCCTATTCGCGTAGGGTCTCACCTGCGGCACGACAGCATCACTCAAGCGTACCCGGATGGATCCATTTTGAAAATAAAGCTTGTTGTCCAATAAAATGACCGTGCCGTTGAAAAAATTCATCGGCGGGCTTCCAATAAAACTGGCGACAAATTTATTGACCGGCTGATGGTACAAGGTATCCGGCTCGGCGACCTGCTGAACCTGACCGTCTTTTAAAACCACGATTCGGTCGCCCATCGTCAAGGCCTCGATTTGGTCGTGCGTGACGTAAATAATCGTCGTCTGGAGACGTTGATGAAGCTTCTTAATTTCCGTCCTCATTTGCACCCGAAGTTTCGCGTCGACATTGCTTAGGGGTTCATCAAATAAAAAGACCGTCGGTTTCCTCACAATAGCGCGTCCCAAGGCCACGCGCTGCCTTTGACCGCCCGACAGTTCCTTTGGTTTCCTTTTCAGAAATCCTTGGATCCCCAACAGTGCGGCGGCATCATTGACGCGCGCGTCGATCTCCGCCTTCGGGTATTTACGAAGTTTCAAGGCGAACGCCATGTTTTGAAATACCGTCATGTGAGGATAAAGCGCATAATTTTGGAACACCATCGCGATATCGCGGTCTTTGGCGGGAACGTCATTGACGAGTTTGTTATTGATGAAAATCTGGCCGGACGAAACATCTTCCAGACCCGCGATCATTCGTAAAAGGGTGGTCTTGCCGCATCCGGAAGGACCGACTAACACCAAAAATTCACGCCGTCGGATCTCGAGAGTTATACGGTCAACCGCCTGGATGTTTCCGGGAAACACTTTTCCCACGTTCACTAAACTGACCTGAGGCATCGCGTGGCGGTCTAGAGGCAGCGTAATTATTTTGTACTCACAAATCCAATGAGTTGTTGAAGCACCGTTTTCAACTGCTTCCGGTGCACAATCTTATCGATCATCCCATGTTCCAATAAAAATTCAGAAGTTTGAAACCCTTGAGGCAGTTTCTGGTGAAGTGTCTGCTCAATCACGCGCGGGCCGGTAAAACCGATGAGCGCCCTTGGTTCCGCGATCACTAAATCTCCCAAAGACGCAAAGCTCGCCATCACACCCGCCATGGTCGGATTGGTGAGCACGGAGATAAAAAATTGTCTAGCCTCATGGTGTTTGGCCAACGCTTGAGAGGTTTTCGCCATCTGCA
>PEWW01000078.1:0-2004 GCA_002779345.1 Candidatus Omnitrophica bacterium CG07_land_8_20_14_0_80_50_8
CGCGGGCCGCTCGCGGCCTTAAACCCTCCCTTCTTATTGCTTGCTTTCACTAACAGGCCACGGATGACACTGCCGTATTCCTTTTCCAGTTCCTTGAACCGAGGCATCGTGGCAAACATGCTGAGCTTGTCCGGATCTCCCGTATAGATCCCCGCGATCATGGGCTGCCCCACGCGGTCGAGGCACTCCTGCCCAAAACGCCGCCGGATAAATGACCCCACGCTTTCGTCTTCATCGCCCGGTGCGCGGCGAACGAACGGTTCGCACATCATTCTGAACTTCCCGCCCAGAGAAAATACACCACTTTTTAAAAAAGCGCCTATTTGAGTCGGGGCGACCAGATAAAAACCAGGCGGTATTTCAAGAAGCCGCTCATGTCTGACGACAAAACTTTTTCTATTTTCATTTCGCGTCCCGATCACCTCAGGCTCAAGCCCTATCTTTTTGCACAGATCCAACGCCCACGGTTTTTCGGAGATAAAAGAATCCGGCCCTTTTTCGAGGATGAATCCGTCTTTTTTCTCCGTTTCGATCGTGCCGCCGAGCCGGTTGGCGGCCTCAAAAAGCGTCACCTCAAAAGAAGCACCTGCGCGCGCCTTAAGTTCCAGGAGGTGATGCGTCAACACCAACCCCGAAATACCGCCGCCGATCACCGCTATACGAAATGGTTTGGCCACGTCACTGTTCCTTTAATACCTGATTTCCGATCAATTCAATAAATTTTGGATGATCACCGACTGTCGGAGATCTGAAATACTTTAAACCCAAATCCTCAGCGCATCTTCTCGCGTCTACGTCGAGGTCATACAAAATTTCCATGTGATCGCATAAAAATCCGATCGGAATGACCATCACGTTTTTGATCTGAGCTCTATCAAGCCGCCGGATCGTCTGTCTCACATCCGGCGATAACCACGCGTCACCCGGATTTCCGCTGCGGCTCTGATAACCACAGCCCCAATGAAGAAGTCCCAGGTCCTTTGCGATCAAGGTTGATGCCTCCGTGAACTGCCGGGCATACCCGTATTTGTTAGACATCGGCACGGGAACTGAGTGCGCGGAGAATAAAAAAAATGTCTTTTCGATCTCCGGAGACCCAGTTTGGTTTAAAACCTGCTTTACCCTTTCCTTCTGTGCCTCCAAAAATAAAGGATCCTTCGAGAAGTTTTCCGAGAATTCAATGAGGATCGACGACGCGTCGGCCGCGGCCCGGGCTATTTTCAGCTTTTTTATATATTTGTCAAAACTCACGTAGCAGTGAAATGAAGATAGGACAAAACCGGCCACTTTCTCTATGCCGTCCCTCTTTAGATCTTCAAAAATATTCTGGAAATTTGGAGAGGCATACAAAAACCCGACATAGACCGGGATCGGCAAGCCCTTCGCTTCAAACCAGCGCTCGAGACCTTCTTTTTGCATGTAGGTGTTGGCGTTGTAAGGAGAAACTCCGTCGAACCGATCGTAATGGCGCAGGACCTCATCAAACCGGCTCTGAGGGATCTTTACCCCTTCCAGTACATGCTGAAAAAATGGGAGTACTTCGGCTTTTGAGGTCGGCCCGCCGTACCCAATCAACAACACCGCTGTTTTCATATTCTTCCCGAATGTTCTATTCCAAGTAATCTCTGCATCGCTACTCCAAGCAACCGTCCCGAATTGCTTCTCCGGACCCTTCCGCATGGCTTTTCCGTAAGTCCGGGAACCTCGGCAAAACGGCAAAACTCGCCTGGCGGCTCAAACAGTTTGCCGTTTTGCCGCTTCCCGGACGACTTACGTCAAAGCCATAGCAGCTCCGGGGAATCCGTCGAAGCAATCCGCGCCGTTTGCGGTGACGAGTGAAGTATTCCGAGTTCGATGATCATGCTATCTAGCACTCATCTCATGCACCATATCCACCAGCGCGATCACGTTCTCGACCGGCGTTTGCGGCAATACGCCGTGGCCCAAATTGAAAATATGACCCGCGCGGCCCCTGACGGAATCCAGGATCTCTTGAGTGTATTT
>PEWW01000078.1:2121-7083 GCA_002779345.1 Candidatus Omnitrophica bacterium CG07_land_8_20_14_0_80_50_8
GACGTCACCGCCCGCGCGACTAAAAGATTCCAGGAACCCTGTCGTACCCGTTCCAAAATGCACGACCGGCGTCCCTTTTCTCAAACCATTCAAAACCAAAGTCGAATAAGGCAGAACATATTTTTCATATTCCTCGCCCGAAAGACAGCCTACCCAGCTGTCAAAAAGTTGGACCGCCTGCGCGCCCGCGTCAATTTGATTGTCGAGGTACCGGATCGTCGCGCGGGCGATCTTTTTCATAAGGGACCTCCAAACGCCTTCGTCCCGTGTCATGAACGTTTTAGTCTTGGAAAAATCTTTTGACGAACCTCCTTCGATCATATAAGAAGCAAGCGTAAACGGCGCGCCCGCGAAGCCAAGAAGCGGGATCGCTCGATCCAGCGTTTGCCTCGTTTGCCGGATCGCCTGAAAAACGAACGAAAGCGACTCACCGGGGTCAACCTCCGGTAGATTTTCAACGTCTCGGGCGGATTGGATCGGGCGTTTAATCATGGGGCCGTCCCCTTTTAAATATTCCAGCCCCAGACCAAAAGGTTCCACCAATAAAAGAATATCCGAAAAAATAATCGCGGCATCCACGTTGAGTTTTTTCTGCGCCGTCACGGTGATCTCTGTCGCCAGGTCTTTGTCCCTGCAGATTTCCAGAAAAGATTTCGCGTCGCGAATCTCGCGGTATTCTTTCATGTAACGCCCCGCCTGGCGCATGAGCCACACAGGCGTGCGGGAGGTTTTCTCCAAACGGCACGCCTTCATGAAAATACTTTGGTTTAATAGATTTAGATTATCGTCTTTCATCCACCACCTCTTCATAAACTTTTTCCATCTCGCCGACCATCCGGTCAAGCGAGCAAAGCTTGACTGCCATTCGTTGGCCCCTATCAGCGATCGTTTCGGCGGCTTTTGGGTTTTCCACGATAAATCTCACCGCCTTGACGATAGCGTCCGCGCTTTTTGGTTCCACGAGAAACCCATTTACACGATCCTGGATCATCGCGTTGATCGCCCAAATATCGGTGGCAACTACGGGTTTGCGCGCCACCATCGCCTCCGCGATCGAAAAGCCGAAACCTTCGCGATGAGTCGCCGGATGCACAAAAATATCCATGGTAGATAAAATCCCGGTCACGTCTTTGACGGCGGGGTTAACCTTGGCGCAATTCGCCAGGCCCGCGGCTTGAATGAGCTCCTCCAATTTCACGCGTTCACGGCCGTCGCCTAAAATGATCAGAAAAATATTGGGAAAATTACTTTTTAATTTCCGTACCGCCTCCACAAGGATCGCGTGGCCCTTGTCCTCCACAAGGCGTGAAATAGAGCCCACCACCAAAGCGCCCATGGGAATGCCAAGCTCGCGGCGTTCAGTATCCGGATTTTTTTCATTAAATCTTTTTTGGAACGCCTCAACGTCGATCGAGTTTTGGACGAGCCGGATCCTTTTTTCATCAACCCCATGGGTTTTTTTTAATTCCTCTGCCACCGGAGGACTGATCGCGATAACACGGGCGCCCCAACAGCCAAAAAGTTTTCGACCGAACCGTGGTTTATAAAAACCATGCGCCGTTGTCACGAATGGGACTTTCGTCATTTTGGAAATAAAAAAAGCTAAAACCTGTGTCACGCGCGTATGAGCATGGACGAGATTGACCTCTTCTTTTTTCACAAGATCGGCAATGGCCGGAAGATTCAGATAAAGCTTGGGGCTTAGTTCACTTTTAGTGCGAATGGGAAATTCAAAAACAGTAAATCCTTTTTTCCTAAGATCTTCCGCCCTATTACCGCCGGACGACAAAACTCCTACGCGGTATCCTTTTTGGATAAGTTTCAGACCCGTCATATCGATGTAACTTGTTATCCCACCTATATTTAAGTGAGTAGCTAAATGGAGTATCTTAATACGTTTGCGGTTAGACATAGAGCGGTATTATACTAAATTTATTGTCATCCCTGAATGTTTTTATCGGGTGGCCCGCGCCCTAACCTCCCCTAACCCCTCCTTCGTAAGGAGGGGAAAGCTTTCCTCCCCTTACGAAGGGGAGGTGCCGCCTCAGCGGCAGAGGGGTCGATCAACCGCCTAACCTCCCCTAACCCCTCCTTCGTAAGGAGGGGAAACAAACCTACTTTTGAATCTCGGGTGAGTAGGGGGTTTTGATGTCGTAGCGCCGGCTGAGGGCATTGATCTCGTTCAGGATCTTGGGATTTGAGCCTTCCGTCGTCAGGCGGCTGATCAAATAATAAATCTTATTGAACGCATACCCTTTGGCGATATCCGCGTTGCCGCGCGCGGCTTCTTTCAGGGATCGGGTAAAAATAAGCTCCTTGGTGTTTCCGTCGATATCACCCAAAAGCTGCATCGAAAAAGTATCTTCGTCCTGATAGGACCCATACAGCGTAAATTCCGCGTTCCTGTAAAAATCCGGCAGGGATTTCGGAAAGGCCTCGTCCTCGTCCAGATTATTCAACCGGTATCTCAAGTTGAGAAAAAGCGGGTCCTTGATCTTATCGTAAAAGTCGCCGAGGCCCTCGTGGATTCCCCAGGCGCTCTTAATGAACTGTGACCAGGCCCGATTTTGATAGGAAATGAAATCCAACAAATAACGGTTCACTTTCGCGCCGCCGCTGAAAGCGAAGATAGGCCTCGCCTTATGGTTGAGTCGGGTAATGCTGTTGATCAGTTCCCTTGAATCTACGACCCCATGTGTCGGGCGGCCGTCCGATATCAAGATCACGTCAGAAGGGATGCGGCCCAGGGGTAGTGCTACGATACTTTTAAAAGCGCTATAAACGTCCGTTTGTTGGCTCGCAGTGAGGGCCAAAACAAACTGTTCGGCCTTCTTGATATTCCCCGGAGTCGCCTGCAATGATTTGCCCGAAAGAAAAACAGTTTCGTTCTTGAAAGCGGCGATATTAAAAAGGTCATCCGGATTCAAGCGCTCTAGACAATAGCGAATGCCTCTCTGGACCTCCTTCAAACGGTCTTTTCGGATACTGAGCGAACAGTCAATTGTGAATAAAATTTCTTTAGGCATCACATGAAATATTTTTGAGTCCTTCTTAGCCATGATCTTGATCATGTAAAACTTTTTGGAATCCGAAGGGTCCTGATACGTAAAAACTTGAACGTCCATAAAATCATCCAACACGCCATATTTTGAAATGCCAAGTTTCGGTTCGCTGACCCCTTGATCTATCCCGTCTGCGGAACCTCCGGGGCTTCCGCTGCCGGTCCCGCCGCCGCCGCCGCCGCCCGAACCCGACGGCGTAAAGCCCGGCATTCCCTCCTCAGGATCGATACCGACATTCCGCGCGGACTGCAAGTTCAGTCCTGCCAGCGGCTTCGCCAAAAACCTTAATAAATTGTCCTGATTGGATTTTTGGTTTAAAATTTTCGTGACTGAAGCGCCCGCCGTGGATTGCTGTTTAGACTGGATCTTATCTTTCAACTGCCGTTCTTGAGTTTTTGAGACCATCGCTTCAAACTCACGCGTATTGATACGCCCGGAACCCTCCATCTCTATGGTCCTTGGAGACGTATCCACGGATTTTTCATGGGGAGGTATCAAGCGTTTGACGAGTGAATCCACGGACACGTCTTTCACGGAGGCCGCGGCGTTGTCCTCACCCTTTTTAATAAACTGCATCGACTGGGTATTTCCATGAGTGCCGCCGCCGCCGGCCTCTCCGCGGATGGCCGGAAGATGCTCGACGCCTTTCAGACGAAATTTCTTCGTCACATGTTCTTCTGCCCGGGGGTTAGTTTTGATATGGACAAACCATAACGCGATCAATAAACAAAGATGGCACGCCAAAGAAAGCGTGACCGGAATAAACCAGGGGTGTTTTCGGATTCGTTCAAACATGATCAAAGATTTTCCTTGTTGGGTATTTTTTCGGCCCATTCGTTTTTCGGGTAATGGCTTTTGAGCTCCGAGAAAGCTTTGTGCGCCTCGTCGAATTGATTTAGCCGGGTAAAACATTCCCCCGCGTTGTACAACGCCCACGGCGTGTACTTTTCGTCATCATAAAGGATCGCGACCAGCATGAAGGCCTTGGCCGCGCCGGGAACATCTCCCGCTTTCAGGCGAAGATTCGCGATCTCGAACCGCGCGCGCATCGTGACCTTCACCTCCGAATCATAACGCAGGGTATCCATAAAATTTTTCTCGGCGGCGGGGAAATTATTCATTGCCTCTAAAGCGAAGCCCATCCCCAACAGATCCTGCGGGACATAAGCGCCGTCGGATTTCGACTGGATCGACCGCGAATAATACTCGAACGCTTTCGCGTTGTCTTTAAGGCCGTAGGAGCTTGCACCGAGAAAAAAATTGATCTCATGGCTTAGATCCTGGTCCGGAATACGTTGCGGTAAAATACCCAAAATATTTGCCGCCGCTAAATAATCCCCTTTGTCTAAAAGGGTCTGAAGCAGCCAAAAAACACCGTCCGGGTTGATCTTAATGTTCGTTTTATTGAAAATAAGATCCCGGTAAAAGGCGCATGCCCGTTCCAGATCATTGGATTGAACGTAGAGATAACCCAAACGGGAAGATGTGTCTTGGCATAAAGGGCTGCTCGGCGAATCGCGCATGAGTTTCTCGTACCACTGGATTGCCTCCTTGGAATCGCCGTCGTTCTCAACGCTCGCAGCCGCGCCATAAATGGATTCTGTGTAAAGTTTTGACGAAGGGTATTCATTGATAACCGTCTTGAAAACTCCGGCGGCCTGCCGGTACTTCTTAAGACCCGCTAAGCCCACCCCGAGCTTATAGTAAACAATGTCAACCAAAGGGTCTTTGGGGTGTTCCTTCGTCATCCGGGTCGCGGTCTCCACAGCCTTGTCGAAATTACCGGCATCCAGATCCATCTGGATGAGCTGCAAGCCCGCCCTCAAAGCCTGCTCATCGTTACCGAATAAATAAATAAAACGCTGAAAATTCTCCCTGGCTTTTGTAACGTTGCCCGCCT
>PEWW01000158.1:0-2951 GCA_002779345.1 Candidatus Omnitrophica bacterium CG07_land_8_20_14_0_80_50_8
ATAAAAATCTTGGCAAGGGGCGGGGCTTTTGAGGATGTGATCGGTGACCTGGCGCTTCATGAGGCGCTGCTTCGCATGGACCGTCTAATAAGTTTATTTGAGAATCACAAGACACGGCTGTCCGATAGATTGCGGCAACTTAGAGCCGATTTGATCTTTGCCTTAAATCAGGAGGGTCCTTCCGAAGAGGGGCAGGTGGCGGAACAGCCCGCGAAGGCCAGTCTCCGGGAAAAACAAATCGCCGCGGTGATGCGCGCGTTAAACAGCATTTCCGCGCATCGCAAGACGGAAGGTTTCGTCAAAATAGAAACCGCCGCCATTGCGTGGACGCTCGGCGGGTTCTCGGAATTTCTGTTCAAAGAATGGACACGCATAAAAGAAGAGGAGGCGCGTCAGCCGGACCAGTTATCGTTCGATTTCGACGGCCACGGCGCGCGGATGGCGGTTCCGTTTGATCTTGTTCAATTGTCACAGGAGCGGCATTTGGATGAGGCGCCGATTGCCGTTGATTTGGAAACTTTGCCAGAGGGCAGACTCAGGGATTTTATCAGAAGGTTGAGAGAGAAAGGGATAAGGGACATTTTGCCTAGCGGTGGTGCTTTACGCGACACGCTGTTGGGTCTTCACCTCGGAGATGGCCGTGAGCCCAGAGACATAGATGTGATCGTGCGTATTCCCCGTGAGGATCTTGGGACGTCGTTTGAGGCGGACCTCAAACTTTTAGATAGCCATCAAATGTCTTTGTATGATTTCGGTAATAAATACCGTTTACGCGAACGCGCGGCGGTTATTATGGACAGGGCCGCCAGAAAACTCGGGACGAACTATGGCAGGCTGAGAAATCGCTGGATGAAGAAAATGAGAACCAATGGGGATGACGGCGGTTTTGATTTCCAGTTTACATCTTTTCTTATCGGGGACCGATACGTTGATTTGAGTTTCATGCGGACATACACGGTCGATCAAATCGCGATGGACAGTGACGGCCGTGTGTATTGTCCTCAAGGGACCAATCCTTTCGAGGACCTTGAGCAGGGAAGGCTATTGCTTCCGTCCGCAGGAGGCTTTGGTCTCAAGACGGTTTTGCGGGGTTTTAGGTTTAAACATCAATATCAAGACTCTGCGGGCCAAAATTATTTTTCTGTCGATGAAGAGCGTTTAGCGAGAATTGTTTCCGGGCTTGGGCCGCTTTTTCAAAGACCGTTCTTCCGCAACGGGCGTTTCTGGAGCTTGTTTAGAATCATAAGAGAAGATCTCGGTGATTGGCTGCGTCACCCGGGATACGGGCTGTATTACCGGTATCACTTTGCTTCGGCCATCAGAAATCATTTATGGACGAATCAAAGAGAAAGAACTTTGGCAAATCATGCCCACATGCTGAAAGACGCTTTCCGGGCAGTCCCAGCCGAACAGCGCCTGGCCTTGTGGGATGATTTGGTCAAGGCGGGGGTCATTCAGTATTTTCAAGACAATCACGTCTCCATCCCACAAAATCTACTAGGGGCCAGGCTCGCCTCCACACGTCGCGCACGACCCAATTGGGCGGCCGAAAATACTCCGGAGCTCATGGGATACACCGTGGTGAGCAGGCAATTTGAGGCCGGACTTCACAGAGGTATTCTCGATGAAATTCATAAAAATCATCCGGATGGTAATATTTCGGCTCTCGTTTCTCAGACCACATTGACGGGAGGGCTCGGGGCATTGATGCCGGATATTTTTGATGGCACAGAACTGAACGGGGCGGATTTTATAGGGATCAATATTATCTATGACCGGATCAAAGGACAACAACACATAGAAGATATGCCCGAGGAAATTCGTAATGGCACTAAGAAACTCGGGGATTATGTTAGAGAGGTTCTCACCCCAAGGCCCGACCTCGAATTTAGGACGACGTTGAATATCGGGGATGACTTTAGGAAAAAGGCAAGTGGCAAATCAGGGGGCTTACTGGATCATAATGGTAATTGCCGTGAGATCGTTGTCCAGGTCTATGAAACCCGGACGGCCCATGCGGGAACACCCCTCTATTATCTGGACGCGTATTATTTGGATGACAGTAGGCAACGGGTCAACATTTTTGACGAAGTATATCCTGACGATTCGGACCAGGACGGAAAAAAGAGATGGCGCGACGTTCACATGGCGGTCTATAACCAGGCGACCCAGCTTTTGACCTTGAAACTGCAGGAGACCGGCACTATAAAAAACAAAATACTTTTTGTGGACAACGAAGTATTCGTTAGCTTGCCTACACCCCTATTGCCGGATGCGCTCCATCACCATATCAATCACACGGTTTTCAAACCCGGCCTTTACCGGCCTGATGCTTCGGCATTTGAGATGTTTGGCTATCCGGAATATATGCGGCCGCTCATTGTAGGAGATGACCCGGATTTTGGAATGAGCATCAGCATCACGGACGCGATCGCGATGGAAGCGGACCTCATCACGGGTGTGGGTATTTATGAACACACGCCGGTGCTTGCGGGCGACATATTTGCCGCGTATCTGGAGAAATTGAGAAGTTACAATCGTGATGGTGTTCGAAATACCAACGGTGTGTTGATGGACCAGTGGCAGATGGAGGAACTTCGGCTCTTGATCGAGAGTACCAAGAGGAAGTTGGGCCTCGCGCCTCATCAAGGCGACAAAAAGTTTTATGAAACGATCCAAAAAGAAGAACACAGGGAATTGTATGAACAATTTGTAGCCAGAAGTGAATGGATCAAGTCTGTCTATGTCTCTAAGTTCCTATTATGGATGGAAAAGAGACAGGGGAATTCTCTATGGCTGTCGAATACTCTGAAAAAAATTATCGCTAAACGTCCGCACCTGACTGAACAGACCGCCCTTATTAAGATCTATGAAATGCAGGAAATAGTCGCTCGAGTAGCCTGCGGGAATGAGGCCGCTTGGAGCGAACTCGGCGAAGACACTCAGGCGGT
>PEWW01000158.1:2963-7049 GCA_002779345.1 Candidatus Omnitrophica bacterium CG07_land_8_20_14_0_80_50_8
GTTGGAAGATCCGATCGTTTCAAATATTCGCCGACAAGTCTCATATAAAGGTCCCGATAAGTGGCTGCAGATCTTGGAGGATTTGGACCGCAATCCGGCTGAATTAGAATTGTTTAAACAAAATACAGGGCGGATCGTCATTGGAGGGCGTGTCTTTGGGAGGGAAGCAGAGGAGATGTTCGGGAGAATTAAGCGTCTGATCGAGAAATTGGGACTCCAAGACCATATCGCTCCCATCAAAGACTATAACATTGATGAGGCGCCGCTCATTTTTATGGCAGTCTCAGGCACGGTGATGTTGTCGGATGAATTCCTGGAGGCGTCGGCCACGAGCATGATGAAAGGTGTCACCAACGGTGCAGCATTGATCGGAGTTTGGGGAGGGGCGATGCCCGAACTATTTACGATCGTTGAGCTTGATCCCAATGATCCCGCAGGAAAGCCACTTAGGACGATCGACATATTTGACGAAGGGGGCAAACCTGTTACACATGATCAGCTCGTTGAACATTTGCGCGATGAGACTTGGCGGATCGCCAATGGCCATTTGGTTGAATACCCGCCGGATGAATGGAGCGATCAGGAAGGCGGCGGTCGTAGGCCTTCCGCTTTGAGTCTGGTGGATTCTTTGAAAGGTCTTTATGCCGATTATCAGAACCCGGAAAGCCGCAGACGATTGCAATTCAACGTGCTGGCCTCTTCCGTAAAAGTGGACATGGAATATGGCCAGGCTCGAGCTCTTATGAAGCTATGGCAAGAGGCTATCCAAAAGCGTGAGTTGCGCGATGAGCTGTTCAGAAGCCTTGATATGAGCGTTGAGGACCTCAAGCGGATCATGCAGGAAAATGGCAGAGGTTTCGAATGGCGCAAAGGAGACGCTGATCCGGTGCATAATGCCCGGGCAGGCCTTTTAGGTTTTGTGGAAAGTACCCGGTATCTGCGGGCCTCGGGCCTACGGGCACAATGGAGTCTGGCTTATCATGGCGCGAATCACAAAAGCGGTAAGCAGGGGGATATCTTAAATTATATTCTAAGCAATCTTTTGGAAGGTTTCAGGGGCCGCGAAGGGTCACCTTCACTTAGGGCATTAGTTGAAGAGTTCAGGGCCATCGCCCGTAAGATCAACTCGCCCGATACTCAAGCTCAGGAGGAAGTGCGGCTGGAGCTTGAAGCGCTGGATCTGGTCGAGAGACTTGCGCTTGAGGTATCCTGGCAGATCTTTAGAAAGTACATAGAAGGATCTGACGAAGATAGGGCAGAGCTATCGCCGTTCTTGAGCGACCCAAGGGTCCGAGAAAATCTCACCCGTTATTTAAGCAGGCACGCAACCCCTCTTAGGTTAACCAGCGATAGCATCCGGGCGTATCTCGTGGAAATGAACGGCGAGGAACTGATCGTGGCTGTTAATATGGACGGTTTTATTTATCACACCGACAAAGGATCGAAGGCGTGGGCTTCGTTATATCCCCACAGTGTCGGCCAGGTATTGGGCGAAGAATGGCAATCGGGAGATTCGAATAAATACGTTGTGCAAGACGTGGTAACGAGTGAAGTTTATAAGGAATACACGATTGAGGTGCTTAAACGGCAAGGACTTCCGGTCGGAGTGCCGGCGGATAGTCAGTTACAAGTTTTACGGCTGGGAAGGACCGCCAGAGCAAGAAGAGCCGCTCGCGGAAAAGAAGCGCCCAGTGAAGCGGCGGTTAAACCGGCATGGGTATCTTATTTGGGATCAGCCGTAAACGGCGAGTTTGTCAACGAAGGACAATTGGCGGTTGAAGTTTTAAAAGAGGAACTGGCCGGATTGATCAACCAACCGGATGCGCTAAGATCCGTCCTTGCGTCATTGACGGCTCTATCGGCGGCAGAAGCCAAACACGAATTTTCGCAAGAGGGCATTCCGCCCGTGATGGCGTTAATAGCGGTCTTGGCGCCGGATCTTTTGCCTCGGATCCAAAAATGGAATCCGGAGATCTACGAAGAACTTGATGGAGCGATAAGTCCGCGTGCGGAACTTTTTACCCGTGGCCGGCTCCAGATCCATCGCACGGACCTTAATAGTGCGCTGGTTATTTCCAGAACTCATAACGGAGAAAAAGTTTTTACGGCGTTCCATTTTTCGGACAATCCTTACCGGCCGCAAGACGGCAAGGTGTGGTTTAAAGTAACGGAAGAGCCCGGATCGCTTGGCTTTCCCGAAGATCTCGACCGGAAATATCAGGTTTTGAATCTTGTCGCGAACGGCAATTATCAGAATGAACATTCAGCAAGATCCATCGCGGAGAACGGCTGGCATATCGGCGTTCCTGCTCTGAAGATGGAGACCGGAGAAAAGGCGAGACGTTTCCAATTCCTTCAGTTTGTGCCGGTTGAAGAGGTTCAGGGAGCTCGGCTCAGCGCGGCTGACAGATTCTCCATCGAACCAGCTTTGCCAAGGGACAAAGAAGCGATCGTTGAGCTATCGCGGCTTATTTCCAAAGATGGAACTCCATGGCTAAAGGGCGATGACTTTGATAAGTATATAGGAGATCCGGATCAATATTTCATGGTATGCCGAGGTTCCACATCGCATGAGGCGATCGGGTATATACGGGCGCAAAGAAGATGTGGCGCGGAAAAGAAGGACATCATGATCGCGGAAGTCGCAGTTAGGCAGGACCATCAGGGAAAAAAAATCGGGTCGACGCTCGTCGAAACGGCGGTCTCTGATCTTGTGAGGGAGGGTCACCGATCCTTTAAAACTACGGTCCGCGAAGGATCGGATTCTGAGTATATTTTTGTTAATCGCGGATTTAAACCAAGCCAAACCATTCTGCGCATGTTTGAGCTCGATCTCAACGCTGAGGGAGAGTGGCCGTGGCTTCGTTCCGAGGAAGGCGCGCGGCTGGCGGATAACAAATCAAAAATACTTCCTGCTCAGCCTGACGCGGAAGAACAGTTGAGAGGTCTTTTCTCTTCCTTCAGAGACGTTCTAAGGGAGTACAATAAATCTGACCTAAGCGAAATAGATTTTGACGGCAAAGGCGAGCTCGCGGAGAAATTGGGCGCCGCAGGCTATAGCGATACTAATGTGCTAACAATGAGGAAAGAAGACCCGCAAAACATTTTTATCAGCAAGGACGGCACGATATTTATCCAGGTGAAAATGGACCACGTGATCATCGGCCCGGTGAACCCGAAAATGGTGTTCGTCACGACGGGGCTTGAGACTTGCTCTGGGATCTGTCTGCGCTTCAAATCAGGCGGGAGAGATATGTTCGCGCTATTCTACATCCTAGAGACTAGTACCCGCCAGCTTCCGGAACTGATGCAACGAATACTTGATATGAAGCCGATGGAGGGGCAGGCTTTCATATATTATTCAAAAGAATTCAAGACCGTTCCGGGGTTGAATTTTGAAGAATTCAGGAAGCGTTATGGCGGGCATTTTTCCATGACCGCCCGTGGCATACAGCCCAGCCAGATGCAAAAGAAATTTATCGGTACTCTGTTAGTGACCCCTGAAGGAATACTGACTCGAACCGTGGAATGGCGGGCAAGCTTTTACGAATGGTTAAATAACTCCTTTCAGCCTCCGAGTTGGTTTCAGCTCAAGTCCGGGAAAAAATATTTCCGCTCGGCAGCATATGAATGGCCGAAGACGAGGCCGACGGAGGCGGTCATTAATAAGATGGGAGCACGGCTCACCGACCAAGATTATTCTATTTTAAAAAATCCGGAGGAAAGACAGGTTCTCGTTACTGCGGTAGAGAATCTGGCTGAACAAATTAATGACCGTTTTGAGACGAATCCCGTGACCATCGCGGTCTTTCCGGGAAGCGGCTATTGGACAGGCGTTTTATTGAGGTTGTGGTGGGAAAAGAAATATCCTGACAAGAGAATCGCGGTGATAAATCTCGGAGAAACGGCGGCGGTCGAGAATTTGAGAAAATTAACTCAAAGGGGAGAAAGGTTTGTCCTGCTCGATGACACGGTTTTTCAGGGGGCCGCCCTTGTGGAAATGGTTAGTAATTTGGAGGCGCAAGGGATCCCGGCCCGGAGCATTCAACCAGCCGTACTGTTGGATCTGCAGGCATTAACGGATCC
>PEWW01000051.1 GCA_002779345.1 Candidatus Omnitrophica bacterium CG07_land_8_20_14_0_80_50_8
TCGTGGTCACGCTGGGAACACTCGCATTTATCTCCATGACGCTTGGCAACTGCGTCGCGTTGGTCCAACACGATGTGAAACGGCTTCTTGCTTATTCCACCATCGCGCAGGCCGGCTACATTCTCGTAGGGCTCTTATCCGCAAGCGCAGATGGCTATTCTTCGAGCTTCTTTTACTCGCTTGCTTATATTTTGATGAATAGCGGCGCGTTCCTCGTCACGTGCGTCGTCGCCAGATCCGTTGACCGCGACAATCCCGGGCTTTCTGATTTCGACGGATTGGCCGACCGCTCGCCCTTCATGGCGCTGGTTCTGCTTTTAAGCCTTTTATCGTTGGCGGGTATTCCGCCGTTGGTAGGTTTCACGGGAAAATGGATACTTTTTTCGGCGGCGATGAACCGGGGTCATTGGTTTCTTGTGCTCTGGGGAGTCTTAAACAGCGTCGTTTCCCTGTTTTATTATTTAACACTCGTAAAGCACGCGTATCTTGAAAAGCCCAAAAACCCGGCGCCTCTGTTTGTGCCCCTGTCGCTTAAATTCCTGGGTTTGGCGCTATTTTTCGCGTTAGTCCTTCTCGGTATTTTTCCCAACGCGGTCATCACGTTTGCCCAGCAGTCGATCTTAGCGGCAACCCTTAAACCCTAAGGGTCCGCGAGCTAATCTAGGTTCTCCCCTTTGTGCCGTTGCTCGGGGTCATCGCCATCCTTCCGCTTGCATACAAAGATTTTTGGGAGAAAAACTACGCAACAATTTCCATAGTTCCGGGGCTTGTCGTCGTTTTCCACACGAGTCTTGAATGGGCGAGCTTCATCTCACTTATCAACGCTTTGTTTGTCGTTGCCGGCGGTTGACCCCGATCGGAGATCCGCCGCTATTTCTTGGGCACCTCAAGGAAATACCGTTTTTTTGGCCAGCAGCGCTTTATCCGGCGTCCTGGTCAACGACCTCGCTTGCTTAAGCGCTTTGATCGGATTGTTTTCATCGCCGACCATTCCAAAACAAAAACACCAAACTTCTTCGGATATCTTCTCGGCTACAGTCTGCCGATCTTGATCCCGATCTTTGGATTAATCTATTTTATATTTTTTAGGTAATTTTCTTCTGATCCAGAGAAACCGTCATCACCTTGTTGCCGGAAAATAACGGGACAAGAAGCTCTTTCTTTTTTCTATCGCAGGAGATGTCGGCGGGAGTCATCAGGCCTGATATAAAAGTCTCCAGAGTGCCGCGGCCCATGTGTGAAATTTTATAAATTTCACCCTTTTCAAAACTGGATACGTAAAGATTCCCCTTGTTATCATAATCCGCACCGTCAAGTTTTAACAAACCCCGTTTTAGAATGTGGATTTTGTTGGCGTGAGCCACTTCGAGTATCTGCCCGGATTCTAATGTCACCACCACCAAATTTTTTGATTTTGGATTAATGAAAAGTCCATTAGGGCCTCCCAACTCCTTGCCTTCTTTGAAAACGGTTACTTCATGCTCTTTTTGGGTGTTGATTTTGAATATCTGGTTCGTGAACGTATCGCTGGCATAAAGAAAACCTTTATCATCAACCGTGAGGTCGTTCAAAAAACGCGCCTTGAATTTCGAGAGATCAAAAACCGCCGCCGGTTTGCCCGTGTCTTTGTAAAAACCTTTGACGGCATCGATATCCGCCGCATAAATTATTTTGTTTGCGAGGACAAGGCCTTTCGGGGCATTGAGGAACGGCTCATCCTTTTTTCCGCCGATAAACTTTTGGATCGTGATATCCCCGTTAGACTGAATTTTTGAAATGTAGCCATTCCCGTCTTTGGCAGAAGGGTCACCGTTAACATTCGAAATATAATACGCGCCATCCTCCGGATCGACAATAAAGCTCTCCGGGGCGTCAAAATTTGAAAGCGTAAAAGAATAAGCGGGCGCGGCGGACGCTAAATACAGCATGAAGAAGACAACGGATTTTTTCATGGGATTATTTTATCACACGAAGCGATTATGAGGAAGTGGCACTAAAAAGAAACCCTTTGAGGTAATAAGTTTCAGGGATAAAAGGATTGATCGGGTGGTCGGCGGATTGTTTAAAAAACTTGAGGACCTTAAGACCGCGCCTGAGGTCCCATGCCGCGCTCAAGGCCGCCTGCATCAGAAGATTGTCATCCACATGATAAGAACAGGAAAAAACGGCCAGCAAACCTCCGTTCTCAAGAATCTTCATCGAGCGAAGTAAAATTTCCTTGTATCCCGAGAGCGCGCCTTCAATCGCCTGCCTTTTTTTGACAAAGGACGGTGGATCCAAAATCACAAGCCTAAATTTCCGTCTTTCCTTCTCAAACGCTTTCAACGCGTCAAAAACATTCGCCTCTTGAAATTCCAAGGCGGATGCCGGGATGCCGTTCAGGCTCCGGTTCTCCAGACCTTGAGCGATCGCCTCTTTTTGGGACTCGACGCCAAGCACCTTCGCGCCCGCGGACGCCAAATGAAGTCCAAAACCTCCCGAGGAACAAAAAGCGTCAAGCACCTCCCCTTGCACGCCCAGACTTGCGAGAAACATCCGGTTTTCTCTTTGATCAAGATACAAACCGGTCTTTTGTCCGGCACCGAACCTGACCTTAAACTTTATATTTCGCTCAAAGACAACTGTTTCATCGGCGCAATCCTGCCGGATCCACCCCATTTGCGGCTCAAGACCCTCAATTTTTCTCGAGCCGCTGTCGCTTCGCTCATAAATTCCACGGCAGGGGATACACTCGGCAAGCGCCTCCAAAAAAATCTCTCTTAAACGTTCCATACCCGCTGTCAGGAATTGAATCACCAGCACTTCATCGTACCGATCCACGATAAGTCCCGGCAATTCATCGGCTTCGCTTGAGATCAAACGAAACGCATTAGTTTCCAGCGTCAATTGTTTTCTAAAATCTGCCGCTTTTTTAATACGTTTCTTGAAAAATGCTTTGTCAATCGGTTCGTCTATTTGCGTTAAAAGCCGGAACGCAATTTCGGAACTGGGATTGTAATAACCGACGCCAAAGAATCGCCCGCTCGGCAATGAGATTTTTACCAAAGCGCCGGGCTTCATCGAAGAAGGAGCGTGGTCGATTTGACCGCGATAAATCCATGGGTGACCGGGGCGAAGGCTACTTTTTGGTTTGATCGTTAGGACTTCTAAGCTTTTCCTCGAAGGGACGGTTGAATCCATGCGACTTTACTTTCTCTTTAAATAGGATTTGCTCATTTTCGCACTTTCCGGATCTGATGAGCGTCATAAATTCTTCGGATCTCATGACTCTAGCCCCAAGGCCCCTAGCCACCTGCGTCACGGCACGGTCATTGGTAACTACCATGAAAGGAACCGTGCCCTTTCGCTCGCACAGTATCTTCTCAATCACAGAGTCCGCAGTCAAGGCATTTGAGTATATAATCTCAAAAAATTTTGTTCGGTAGACGTCAAATTCTCTTTCGTCTCCAACACCGTCAAGCACCATGGCTACTTTTCGCTCGCCCCCGGAAGCAAAACTCGCCAAAAGATCAAAAAGCGCCTCCCGAGAGGCGCCCTGTTTTGTATTCTTCGAAGAGGCGGCGACATGAAGAAGATTGTAGCCGTCAATCAGCCATTCTTCAATCATAGGAAAATGATGATCTCGTAAAACCGAAATCCCTAGGACCGCGATTTCACGGAATATGTTTTTCTTCCATGTGCTTCACAAGATAGGAATCCAGAAGATCCTTCTTGCTCCGCCACCTTCCGCCGATTTTAAACCCGGGCAGTACGCTTTTTTTTAGCCAGCGATACACGGTCATCTCATGAACCCCCAGGTATTTAGCGATCTCCTTGGTCGTCATGATTTGAGTGCGTTCGGGCCGCACAGGGTCTTTCGCGTTGGGTAAAGTACCGTTAGTATTCATAGGTCTTTCTCCATTTCCCTTCTTTGAGTCTACACTTTCCGCTAACAGAGTAAGGCTCTAACTATTGTATTTTGAGAGCTTATGGAGAGTATAATATAAAAATAACTACTTGTCAACTTTTTTAAGTATTATTTATCAATATTATTTAATAAATTACAAAGAACAACTATAACATATTGTATTATCACCAGTTAGGATTGTATGCGAAAGGTCAAAACCGATGTAGATCTCCGGCGCATCAAGCATCACTTTTTCAGGAAAGGACTTGGATTCTCTCAATAACTCATAGCTTCTTCGACTTTCTGTTTGAGATTCTCCAAAGACATACCCGCCTTCTCCATGTAAGCAAAATAGCCAAGCCCTTGAAATTTTTCCTGTACCTCTTCCCCGATGCATCCGGTTACGACGATCGCCCTTACTTCAGGGTTGATGTTTTGAAGTATCGGCAGCAATTTCTCTCCGGTAACCAAAGGCATATTAAAATCAAGCAGGATCACCTTGGACCTTTCTCTTCGATAAATTTTCACTGCCTCCTCCATGGTATCCGCCGTATGGGTCTTATAACCCTGAGATTTAAAATAATCAGCGACCATCAGTGAAAAGCCCAAGTCATCATCGATAATCAACAGTTTGTTTTTTTGCATGTGTTTTTACCCCTCTTGAAGCGGTTTCAGTGTTGATGTGAAACCGGTTCAACATGAACTACCACGTCATGAATGCCCGGCTTCGCATTTTTAATATCATGTTCTATCGTGTTCGCCAGTTGATGGGATCGCGCGACGGTCATTTCGTTATCCACCAAAACATGAAGATCGACATAGATATCATCCGTTCGACCGCGTGTACGAATTTGATGGCACCCTTGAACTCCGTCAACGGAGCGCACAATTTTTTCTATCTGGCCCAGATCCAATACCGCCTTATCGCAGAGAACGTCCGAACTTGTCTTTAAAATACCCAGTGCCGTCGTCACGATCACGGCCGCGATTAATAGTGAAAAAATAGAATCCATGCGCGGCACATTCCAATAAATACCGGCAAGCGCCACAAAAACTGTCAGCGTTACTAAAACGTCCGTCAGCGTGTGCCAAGCATCGCTTATCAGAAGGTCGCTTTTCAGACGCCGGCCCGCGCGCCGCTCATACCACACGACAAAAAGATTCACGACGAGCGTGAACGTCATAAGTCCGAAACTTAACGCGTTCACCTCAGGTTGCGTCGGATGAATAAAACTGTGAATGGCTTCCTTAAAAATACTAAACGAAACAACGAAGAGCAAAAATGCGATGACGGCAGAGGCCAATGTTTCGTACTTCTGGTGACCATACGGGTGACCGTTGTCCGGAGGACTTGCGGATACATGGATAGCGATAAGTCCGATGATATTGGAAGTTCCGTCCGAGAACGAATGAGCTCCGTCCGCGATAATCACCATGCAACCGGTGACGAGGCCAAACATGATTTTTAGCGCGGCCACCAGCCAGTTGAGCCCCAACGTAACCCATAAAACCACTGCTATTTGATGAACCCTGGTCGGCCTTGTCAAATTTGCGGCGGCGTTCATTGGCGTGAACCCGCGAGAACTATTTCTTCTTTATTTCGGAGGGATTTTTATCAATGTCCTTGAGTAAAAAGGTATCCAGCACTTCTTTCTTCGTGCGCCATTGGCCGCCCACTTTGAAACCCGGCAGTTTTTTTTCTTTCAACAAACGATACACCGTCATGGTATGAACACCTAAATACTTCGCCACCTCTTTCAACGTCATGATCTGCGTACGCTGTGGTCTCTTCTCTTCTGACATAAATTCATTCCTTTTAATTTTAAATTAACTTCTCGTTTAAGTGTCCCTATGTGCCCTCTTTGTTGAAAAGAGTGTACCACATTCTTTTATAAAACTTCAACTAATTTTAATCAACTCTAACAAGTCTTATAAATTGAGTTTTCACGCATCGTAAACGTTCATTTTTTAAAATTTCTTTTGACCCATTCAAGCGCTTGGTTCTTATGGTTCAGGATGCCCTCAAGCTGTGACTCTTCAACCGCGCGCAGTATCTTGCCGATCAAGGGACCTTCCCTATAACCTATTTTTAACAAATCCGTTCCACTGAAAAGCGGCGCGGGTTTGATCTGGGCGCGGCTTAACGACTTCATTTTTTTCTTAAGAAAGCGCCAGTTCGTCAAATCTCCGTAGCTGGCCAGGCAATCCACGCGGTGCTGTTCAAGTTCTATCCCAAAGGTCTCACGTTGAAAAAATCGTTTCAAGGTACTCTCTTTCATCTGCCGCGCATCCTTAAAACGCATATGCCCTTCAACACAGGCCACAATTTTTTCTTTCAAATCATTGGAAAAGCGCAGTCGGTCGAGGATTTTTCCGCTAATTTGCGCGCCCACACGATCGTGCCCGTTAAATCGGATACGATCACGTCTCTGGTAGGTGCCTGGTTTTCCCACGTCATGCAATAAACAGGCAAACGCCAGGACCACCGAAGGTTTTTTTAACCGCGCCAGCAAAAGTTTGGTATGGACAAAAACATCTCCCTCCGGGTGAAATTCCCTGGGTTGTTGAACCCCTTTCATTCGGTAAACTTCAGGCAATACCTCCTTGAGGAGGCCGGCTTTGTCTAGGAGCTCAAGCGCAAGTCCCGGATTAGGGCCTGTGAACATCTTGACCAGCTCGTCGCGAACGCGCTCTTGGCTTACTTCATGGATATTTGGCGCAAGTTTTTTAAGCGCCGAAAACGTCTTAGGCTCGATCCGAAATCCCAACACGCTCGCGAAGCGCACCGCTCTCAAAAGGCGGAGTTTGTCTTCGGCAAAACGCTTGTTGGGGTCGCCGATCGCGCGGATCATTTTTTTCTTGAGATCTTTTTCGCCGTTCACCCAATCCATCACCTGACGTCGAATAGGGTCGTAGAACAACCCGTTCACCGTAAAATCTCGCCGGAGCGCATCTTCCTTGGCGTCCGTGAAACGCACTCCCGTGGGATGCCGCCCATCCTGATATCCCCGGTCAGCGCGAAACGTCGCGACCTCAAAATTTTTTCCCTCTAAAATAACGATCATTACTCCAAACTTGGCTCCGACTGCGACCGTTTTATTAAAAAGC
>PEWW01000143.1:0-288 GCA_002779345.1 Candidatus Omnitrophica bacterium CG07_land_8_20_14_0_80_50_8
AGACGATATAGCTCTTCTGCTTGTCTTCGCCTTGGATCGCTCTCGGGCAGATCCGCCGCTTTCTCCATGAGCGCGTACGAGAGCCTCATCATGTCTTCGGTCCAATCCGCCTCGCCTTTTTTCTTTTGTATTTCCGGGATCAAGGAAAAGGGATCGACGGACTCATTATCTGTTTCGGAGACAAGATAAATTTTAGCCCTCAAGAGACTGGGACTCATCACTTGCTCGACAATGTCTGCGCGCGTGCTGACAAGTCTTGCTTGCCTTTTCACCCAGTCAGCCTGAGAT
>PEWW01000143.1:297-6972 GCA_002779345.1 Candidatus Omnitrophica bacterium CG07_land_8_20_14_0_80_50_8
CCCGTCGCGCGCGCGTGTTCGGCATTCCATGTCTCGACCCCTGCCAGGGCCGCCGCGATCTGGTCTTTGCTTTTCTTATGCCCGATCCTGATAAGACGGGCGATGGGATCGCTCATTTTGAGCCCGATGTCCGGCTCGCGTTCGGCAAGGTCCAATAACATTTTGACCGCGGCCTCGAGATTTCCCTGCTTGGCCATGTGCTCAGCTATCACGATCCTGATCTCCGCCAACGCACTCAAGATCCTGTCTCTTTTGGCCGGGACGGCGCCTTTGAGCTCAGCCGTCAAATACCTTTCGGCTTTTTTCGCGTTTTTTAGAATCACGGTTTCTCGTTCCGGATCATTTTTCAAATCTCTCGCTAGAAATCGCGCGATTTGCATTCCCGGTGAAGTCTGGTCCTTATCTTCAGGGACTGACAATACTGAAAAGAGAGCGGTGATCTCTTCCCGCGTGAGCGAACCCTCAGCCATTAAGCCCGGATCGCAGATAGCGTGAGCGACGAACTGACTCGCCCTTGTAATATCTTTCGGCTGCTGCCCTTTAACCCCTTTTTGACGTATGTCCTTGGCGGATGAATACCGAAGGATGGCTTTTCCGATGTGAGGCAAAGACTCATGCAACGGTTTCCGGCAATAAGCCCCGCTTATCCTATCCATGAGAGGATCTTTTTGCGGATTATCGGGGTCCATCCCGCTCGAGAGCAGATCATTGATCCGCTTCGAAATGGTTTGATATCTACTCGCGCTCTCCGCCGCCCGCCTTTTCCTTTCCTCGACTTCTGAGGCCAATCGTTCCGACTCCGCGCTGCCATTGAGTGCCATGAGCCGTTTCAGCAGTTGATCCAGTACGGCTAAATTTCTCCTGACAAAAAGATCATCACCGGGGTTCGCTTCAATATTGGTCAGTGTGAAATCAATCTTTTTCCTGAGCAAATGGTTTAACAGGGCCCTTCGCTGTTCCTCCGGCAAGTCCATCTGCTCAACCCTATGATAGGCATAATCAATCACGGCGAGCTGCCGGTCTCTATCCTGTTTGTGTTGACCCGTGATAAAAGGTGAGTCCGGCGGAGAAATTAATTTATCCAATTGCCGTGTGATGCCTGCGATCTGACCGAGCCCGCCCAGTCTTCTCCGTAATCTCGAAAGCCTTCCATCCAACAACACCTTATCCACCTGCGCTCTTTTTTCGACGATACCCCGTGTATTCGGACCAAGCTTCCTGCGAAACCCTCGAGCGGCCAGTTCGAAGCTCCCCCATTCGCCTCCTTGTAAAGCTCTAAAGCTGTCCCTCATTTCGGCGGAAAGTTTTTTCATATCTTCCTGCGCCATCACCTGGTCAATGAGCCCGGCCGTCACTAATTGTCCGAGCGAGAGACAGACCGACATCATCAGGGCCGGCGGATTGACAAAACAAGCTGCCACGCCCGGTGTATCGATCTTTGCCGCGTGCAAGGTCGCTTGAAGGCCCCGGCCCATCGCGGCCATACGTCTTGGCATGCCGCGAAAACCTTCTAGATTTTCGGCAGCCTGGGTGAACAAACGGCCGGCTTCCGCTTTTTTCCATGCCTCCTCCGGCGGAACGGGGGAAGCCAAAAGTTTTTGAGCGCGCAACATCATCACCTCGGCTTCCGCGTACCTGCGGGCGCTTGTCCGGGCGACCCCGCGGGCGGCCCTGGGACCCTGGGTTTTCCGGCCATGCGTGTCACGATGAATGCTGATCACCTCATCCACGATGGCATTGATAATGCCTCGAGGCAGAAAACGGAATTCCGGCATCTGTTCCACCGCCTCGCGGGCTTTTTGGGCGATCATGGACTCCGAGAGCAGATAACCTCCCGGATCACCCGCGATGGACCGCAAGTAATAGTTGGCCGCGAAATTCATGATCGTGTCTTCAAGACCATTGCCCATCAAATTCAAGTTGCCAAGCGGCTCATAGATCTCATTGGTGATTCTGGAGGTATAGTCCTGGTCCCCTTTCTGCGGTAATCCCACGACGGTCGCGACCTGCTGATCGAGATAGTCGTCTCCGCGGGCAAGCAGGGACAGGATCTTGCGGGCTATGGTTTTCTGCGCAGCCGCCTTTGTGTCCGGATTATTTAAATCCTCAATAAATGCTTTTACTTGTTTCGAATTGAGCTCCCCGAGCGCCTGTAGAAATATCAGGCAATCCGTCGCGACGCTCACACTCCGGCCTTGCTCATCATTAGAAGTGATCTTACCTATCAGCTCGTTTATCTCTCTTTTGCGTTTGAGAGGATCCCTGCTGAGGCCTTTTTTCATAGCAAGGGGCAGCATCGACACGGCGACGATAGCCCGCCTATCCTCTGTTTTTTGGTCGCGAAAAGCCGCATCTGTCATGTTGAGACCAATCAAAGGTGAGTGCCCCGCTTCGTGCATGCCCGCCGTAAGAGAAGCCGTCCGCCACCGGTGTTCATCCTCCTCGGTCCGGGCCGCCAAACGCATCGCGACCATTTTGTCGATCAGCGAATCACTGATTTCAATGATCCTTTCAAAAACCTTCCCGTCATCCTCGACGGTTTCTCGCTCCGCGAGATACTTGGCCGTTTGAGCCCTAAGATCGATGGCCTGTCCGGCCTTCGCAAGGTCAAATTGGCCGCCCTTACCTTTGAATTCCTCAACACCCCCATAACAGGCCTCAAGGAGCTCATCCCATGACACGAACTCAAGCTTGGCCAATTGATCCACCACACCCTCAACCGTCAGACCATCATGCAAAGCCCTTTTCTCATTTAACATCTCCACCGCCGTTCGCAAGCGACCACGATAAGCCTGTTCGCGCGCGATTGCATTTTTGTATGTGCCTAACAATTTATCCAGCTTCCCGGAAAGCTTGCTATCCAGACCGTCGCGGACTGGCTTTCTTTGATCACCAATCGTTGTGCCATAAGCAACTTTGATCAACCGGTCCAACGTAATAGCTTCTCCCGGCTGTCTGACAAGCTCGTCTATGATCTCATCGATCGGCCGGTCAAACCGTCTATGCCTGCGCAAAAGCTCCAGGGCCTTTCTCAGCCCGAACTGGGTCGTTATCAGGGAGCGCACGCTCTTGGCGTTGGCGAAGTCCGTACGATTGGGCGTCGTATCCACTTCCACATGAACATCGCGCAAGACATACATCAAAGCCGCTTCCTCGCCTTCCAGGGAGTCCGCCTCACTCTGTTCAAGGTATTGGCCCATCATTTGCCGCATCGTCACCATAAATAGCGAATCGATATTCAGCTTTCTGACGTCACTCACCCACGGCGCGTATTCTCTTTGCTCGAATTTGTCCTCTTCCGGTATTTTGATATCGTGGAATTTCCCTTCTATCTCACCCATACTGGATTCATATTTTTTCCGCGCCGCGATGAGATCCTTCAAGGATTTAGCTATGTTCTGGCAGATCCTTGAACGGTTAGGATCTCTGTCAGCCATAAAACTGTCCGCGGGGGAAAGAAGTCCTTCAAGCTCTTCGGCGGAATACTCCGCGATGTCTTTCTGGTCAGAAACCACGTCCGTCAGCCCCTGATCACGCGCCTCACGCAGATAAGGCCTCGCCTCATGCTCCGATTCGACAATGCTGAAAACCAGTTTTTTGACGCCATCCTCTCCGCTGAAAATCGTCTCCGTCTTACGACGGCTGTACTTCTCATAAGCGAGACCTTTTGCCGCCGGAACGACTGAGATCTTCTTCACGGTGCCGTCCGGCGCGATATCTTTCCTTATCAGATTGCCCTGGTTCCTCAGATCCTTGATCGACTGCGCGCCGCCCACCCGCATCCCGGTAGACACCACTTCCAGCCTCCCGTCCTCTTTCCTTCCGGTCACGTGCCAGAAGCATCCGTCATTCGGATCATAATAAATGTCCCCGATCTGAAGACGGGCCGCTGACGTGTCTTCGGTGATCACGCCCGTCTTTTCGCCTGCTTGAGCCAAGACATGCTCCGTTTCTCTTAACATCTCCCAGGCGGAGCCGTCATCCGCGGACGCAGCCCTATGGATTATCTGCCCGTCCTTCCTATGTAGGAGCCGCGCTCGAAAATCTTCCAGGATACGGCACTGGGCGATCACTCCTGAAAAATGTCCCCAGGCATCTTCTTCAATATCCGGACGAAACATCTTGAATACCTCAAAAAATGGTTTGCAGACTTTTTGGAAGAGCTCTGCCCTGTTTTGGTTCCACGTCGCCTGCGTGATGGGCCCGTACAAAGTCTCAAAGTAGTCCACCGCGGCGGCGGCGAGATCCTCGCTCAGCAATTCGAGTCCATCGCCTCTGGCGGGCAGCCCCGTTTTCGCCCTGCCATCCGCAGCGATCCTTCTGTCCCGGATCCTCCGCTCGAGGCGTTCGATGGTCTTCACGAGCTGGGTTTTTCTTCCCGGCGCATAATTGACGAATCCGGAACCCTTGATATAGGCCAGGATGAGGTCGTTGTCCGTGGGTTGGCGGCTCGCGAATTCGACAAGGTCCGCGCAAGATACATCGTTTCCCAACCGCGGATGAAACTCTGACAAAGTGCCGCGCGCCGATTCGAGTCTCCGCGCCAAATGTTCAAACCGCGCCAGAGAGAGCAGGGCATTCGCAAGCGGAGTGGTCCGTCTCTCAAGTTCAGCAAACTGTTCGCTCTCCGGGATAGGCTCTTTTTTCCCGTCCGGTCCTTCCCTTTCCGTCTCGATCTTATGATCCTCGCCGCCGTAACGAAGAATTCCTTGTTCATAGAATTCCTCGTCCTCTGCGGGCTTTCCCTTTTCCTTGGGAGACAATGCGTTGTATCGGCTCACAAGGCCGCGTTTGGCATCGTCGGACAAGTCATCGTAGATGGGTAGATGATTTTTCAATATCTTCCCCGCGAGCACCAACAAAGCCGCCAGGTTCATCCGCCCGTTCAAGCCGTGTTTTTTCAAAATAGTCGAGAGCTCCTCAGCCGTCAGATCGACAGCTTCCTCATCCATCCGGCGCTTGACATTTTCACGCGCTCTTACTTCTTCCGCGGCGCGGCCCAAAGCGGCCAGCCTCTGCACGGACACCTTTGTCATAAAGACCTCACCCACTACCCGGGTCAACCGGTCGTCGCGATGAGCGGCTATCGCGAAGTCCACGCCCTCTTTTCCTATGCCCAGGATATCCCCGATAACTGTCTTATCCTCCTCTGACAACCCCTGATAATCGAGTGTTCCGTCCGGTTTTTTCGGGAGGATATCTTCCATCGCGATCTGGCCTCGTTTGGACATCGCCTTGTCCAACTGATGGGCAAGCACGAGGGCTTTCCGCGTCACTTCCTCGCCTCTCACGAGCGTGAGCGCTACAAGCCGTCTCGCCATAGGGCACAGATCCCGGTCCATAATTCCCAAAATATCTTCCATGGTCCTCTGGCCGCCGGCTAACAGATCCTCCCCTCGGCGTTGCCAGACCGTCAGGAGCTCTCTGGGTTTTATTATTTTTGCTTTCGATCGGGCCGATTTAGAAAGAAACCCTGTTATTAGACCGTTTTGGACCATCTTTTGCGCCCACAACAGAAAAAGCGCCTCTCCCTCCTCGCTATCCGCCGCGAACTTTATCCGGAGCAGCCGTTCATTATCATTCAGGAGTGCTTCTAAAAGCTTGGCCCATGCAGGGGCTTTAAGTCTTCCGGAAGGGTCGATACGATTATCCGTGATGAGCTTCTTTTTCTCTTCTTCGCTGATGAAACCCATCCTGACCAATAAGTCCAATACAGCCTCCGCTTGCCCTCCTTTATATCCGGCAAGAAACTTCGGCAGAGCTTTTGCCATCAGTTGCAGACACTGTTTTCTCCTTTCCTGCGCGGCTTTTTCGCCCCGAGCCCGCCCGGCCAATGTCCCACGGTTAAGCCCCAGTTCCTCGATCATCGCGGGCATATCTTTCGTCTGTATCTCGAAAAATTTGTCAAGGCCTACCAACGAACCATCTCTGGTCTTCATGCGATCAATAGATTCTTCGTTGAAAACCCCCTCCCAATGACGAGTCTCAGGGGTCAAGAGTCCGACAGCCGCCAGGAGGCCTTTGCGGGTTTGCAATTCCGCTTCCCTGGACTGAGTACTTACATTTACAACGAATTTTCCACCTAAAAGAGGGGTCCGTGTTTCGATAGGCGCCCGCAGTGCATGGTCAATCCGAGCAACGGCATTCATCAGTTGCAATTGACACTGACGCATCTCCTCCAAAACACCCTCCAACTCCACCTGAAAAGCCGTGAGTTGATCCGTGTTGTTCAGCGCCGCGTCGAGCTTATCCTGCATCTCGAGTATCTTTTTCTTCTCGCGCAGTTCCTCGATCTTCTCCTGCAGGGCCTTGACCTTTTGAGCGATCTCTTTTCTTTCATCCGCGGACATCCGTATCCCGCAATAGCGTCCCAGGAAAAAAGCAAGACGCTCTGACATGACGGAGGGATCGTTTCTCTCGTCCTCTTCACTGCAGAAATTCTGGTTACGCTGGGCAAGTAATATCTCAATGTCACGCTCGTTGACCGTCTGGCCCCTGGCCTGGGCGATCTGGAGGTAGGGAATTATTTCGGCTTCCAGTGTTTGAACATTGCGGTAGGAGGAATTTTTGATCTTAATAAGGCCGGCTTGGTCGAAAAGTAAAGCCATCTCAACGGAATCGGCCAGGTCTAATGCGAATAATTTCCCGCTTTTTTGAAACTCTTCTATCTGGCTC
>PEWW01000192.1 GCA_002779345.1 Candidatus Omnitrophica bacterium CG07_land_8_20_14_0_80_50_8
CGCGAGGCGTGCCGCGACAGAGACGTCGCGGCCTGGCCTCTGGGGCTTTTTGAGCAGACGGCAGATTTTTCAATACACTGTTAGATTACGCTAAATAATAAAATTTTTATGCTATAATATCCTTCAAAAGAGGACATTATGAAATTAAAATATTTAGTCTATTTACTTTTAAGCTTATTTTTTGTAGCACAGCCTATACGAACCGGCTTTTGCTCCTACACGGAGACGGAGACATTTACGACCGGCAAGGACTGGATTCAAAAAATGTCAAAAGGGGAGAAATTTATATCGGTTTACGCACCGATGATCCTTTTACACCGTTATGGTATTAATTTTCGTAAAACCCCGAACGAATACGCCCAAACCCTTGACCGGGTATTGTTAGAAAATCCTTATCTTGAGAAAGAGGAGGCCGCCAATATATTTGCGTCAACAGTTTACGCGTACGAGCCCGAATCCAGACCCGCATTTAAGATCATGCAGATGGAGTTTGAACAGGAAAACTTAAAACCCACCCTTCTGATCCACCCCCGCTCCCAATCCGAGGTCAAGGACTCCGTCGAGAAATAATAAAATATCCGCTTCTTCAAAAAAAGAAGCGGATATTTTCAGTTAGTCTTTTTTTGTAACGCTCTCCACTAACTCATCCGACTTGGAGAGTTCCATCCATTTTTTTTCCGATAAAAAATAGGCCAGAACGCCCAAGGGCACGCCGATATCAATGACACCCAACAACAGAGCAAGTAAAAACTTCACTGCTCTGGACCCAGGCGATAGGGCCAGCCAAACAAACGGCACTACGATGACTGCGACTGCCGCGGTCGCGACAAGAAACAAGATCGCCGCCACGATCAGCACGTGCCTGCGCACAATCTGCACGGCGCGCAAATAATAAACGGCGGCTTTAAGTTTCATAAGGCCGATTGATTTGGACCGGTATTGTTTGATAAAACCGACCGTCGCGTCCAGCAAAAGCCCTTTAAACCTTTTCAAAAAATCCATTTTTAAAAAAGGCTCAAAAATAGATTGTTTACTGCCGTTTAGAGGCGCCAAGGATATAACCCAACAGAAGTGCCCCCAGCGCTACGCCGCCGATGTAAGACCACGGATTTTCATGGACTTTTTCATCTAAATCCTCGGCGACCTCCTTGAATTTCTCTCCGCCCTCTTCAAACGCGGCCTGGGCGGTTTTCTTAAAACGGTTAAATTCCTTTGCCTTGTCAGAAGCCAGTTCCTGGATCGCATCTTTGATGTGAGAGTACTTATCCCCCAAAAGACCTTGGATCTCGTCCTTTTTTTCTTTGGCGGCCTCGTTTAATAATTGAAGAGCCTCTTCAAACTTTTTATTGCCATTCGTGGTATCTGTACTCATAGTCTGGTTCCTCCTTGGGCCTTGGACAGGGGCTGATTATACACCAAGAATTCCTGTATCTCATAGCCCTTTTCTCACCGACAAGTTAAACAGCACTACCAGCTCACCTAAGATTTTCTTGTTGGAAAAATAGGTGATGGTCTCACTCACTTTTTTTCTTAATACCTCTTCGAATTTCTTAGTCAGTTCTCTGGCGACGACGATCTCAATGTCACCGAGCGTTTCCTGAATAGCCGCCAGTGTCTTTAAAAGACGGTGGGGTGATTCGTAAAAAATCACGGTGCGCGTTTCATCCTTGAGAGCGAGCAGTTTGATCTTTCGCTGGCCGGACTTCACGGGAAAAAAACCTTCAAACATAAACCGGTCGACCGGCAATCCTGACAAGACCAACGCCGGCAAAATGGCCGAAGCGCCGGGCAGGGTTTCGATACGGATCCCCTCGCGAATCGCGCCGGCAATCAACCGATAGCCCGGATCCGCAATGCCGGGTGTGCCGGCATCGGAGATGAGCGCCACGTTCGTACCGTTTTTTATTTTCTCAACCATGCTGACGGCACGTTCTTTTTCCGAATAATTGTGGTAGCTGACCAGCGGCTTGCGGATGTCATAATGATCCAAAAGAATCCGCGAATGGCGGGTGTCTTCACAAGCGATGAGGTCCACGCTCTTTAGGATCTCGACCGCGCGGAAGGTGATGTCTCCGAGATTACCGATAGGAGTGGAAACCAGGTAAAGGGTACCTGTGTTCATGATCTAAATCTCCGATTTAAATTCCAATGATCAAGCACCAATTCAGCAAACAATGACCCATGACCAAATTCCAAATACCAAACGTTGGGTTATGGTTTTATTGGTCATTGGAATTTTCACTCCACCGTCACTGACTTGGCAAGATTCCTCGGCTGGTCAATATCCTCGCCGAATTCCCTCGCCGCGCAATAGGCGATGAGTTGGAGAGGCAGAACGGTCACCAGCGGTGAAAATAGCTCCGAACATCTCGGGATCTCGATCGAATAAAGAGGATTTAGCTTACGCATCTGGTTATCCCCTTCGGTAATAATCGGAATGATTATGCCGCCGCGCGCCTTGATCTCCTGGATATTGGAAATCATCTTCTCATAAGTACCGGAAGCAGGCGCAATACATATTACCCAGGGATTTTCATCGATCAAAGCGATCGGACCGTGTTTCATTTCTCCGGCGGGATACCCCTCGGCGGGAATATAAGCGATTTCTTTGAGTTTCAGCGCCCCCTCCAGGGCGTTTGGGAAATTGATCCCGCGGCCCAGGTATAGAAAAAACCCGTTCGGGGAGCGTTTTCTCTTGAGAGGATCGGTGGAAAAATATTTCTCAAGCTGTGCGTGATAGCGTTTATTGAAATCGTGCGCATTTTTCGCCCATTCCGTTTCTTCTCTTTTATAGAGTTCCAATATCCTCTGCATTTTGGAAGGAATCTGAAAAAACTCCTTTAAAAGTTTTCGCATCTTGCTATTAGGCAGTGTCTTAAAAATGCCGGCAAAATAAAAACCCAAAAGATAAAGCAACGCCAACTGCGCCGTGTAGGCCTTGGTGGAAGCGACGGCGATCTCAGGACCCGCGTGGGTATAAATGACCCCTCCGGCTTCACGCGAAAGAGAGCTTGCAAGCACATTGCATATCACCAGCGTCAACGCGCCCTTCGCCTTGGCCTCCCGAAGGCCGGCCAGGGTGTCAGCCGTCTCCCCGCTTTGGGAGATCGCGATCACCAGCGTATCCTTGCCCACTTTAGGGTTCCGGTAGCGAAATTCCGAAGACGTGTCGACCCCTACGGGAATGTCGGCAAATGCCTCCAAAATATATTTCCCGACCAGGCCCGCGTGATAGGCGGTCCCACAGGCGATGACGACGATTTTTTTTATTTTCTTAAATTCAGAGGCAGTTATTTTTAGTTCATCAAAATGAATTTTGGCGTTCCGGATCCGCTCGCGCAAGATCGCGGTCACGATCCCGGGTTGTTCAAAAATTTCTTTTATCATGAAATGCGGAAAACCGCCTTTTTTCGCCTGGGCGACGTTCCAGTCAACCTTGACGGAAGGGCGGTGAACCGGCCGTCCTGAAAGATTCGTCAGTTTGACCGAATCCCGGTTGATCACAATCAGGTCCCCATTTTCGACGAAAATCACTTGGTTCGTATGCTCCAAAAGAGCCGAAACATCACTGGCGAGAAAATTTTCTTTATCGCCGATGCCTACCACTAACGGGCTGTCAAGTTTGGCCGCCACGATCCGCCCGGGTTCTTTGGAACAAATAACCGCGATCGCGTACGTGCCGCGGATGTCTTTGAGCGCACGGCGCACGGCGCTTTCTAAATCGTCCCTATAATACTTCGCAATCAGGTGGACGATCACTTCCGTATCCGTCTCAGAACGGAAACGCGCGCCGCTTTTTTTTAGTTTTTCTTTTAAATGGGCATAATTTTCAATAATGCCATTATGCACCACGGCAATTTTATTCTCGTTATCAAGATGCGGATGGGCATTCAATTGATTGGGAGTGCCATGCGTGGCCCAGCGGGTGTGGCCGATAGCCGTATGGCCTCCCAAGGGATGGCGTCTTAAGGCCTCTTCCAGATTTTTTATTTTGCCGCGAGTTTTCTCAAACGCGATTGAATACAATCCATTTTGAATCGCGACACCCGAAGAATCATATCCGCGATACTCAAGGTGTTTTAACCCTTGTATAATCAACGGTTGAGCTTCTTTCCGGCCGGTGTAACCAAAAATTCCGCACATAAATAATCTCTAGTTCCGATTAAATGAGTATTAATTCTACCTCAAAAAAAACACAGGTGCGTAACTATTTATTCTGAAAAAAATCCAAATCGGGCCCATTCCTCCGCTCTGAGTATGGTATAATTCGTAGAAATATTTCCGGAGATCATGAGCCATGAATTGGTTTCACGCGCTGCTGTTCGGGTTGGTTGAGGGCATCACCGAATTTCTTCCGATTTCGTCCACCGGCCATCTGATGCTCACCGCTCAGGTATTAGGATTAGGGCAGTCTGAATTTATAAAAAGTTTTGAAATCACGATCCAACTAGGGGCGATCCTGGCGGTCGTCTGCCTTTATTGGAGGTCTCTCTTTCTGAATTTCGAAGCGTTGAAACGCGTGATGGCCGCTTTTATTCCCACCGCCATTTTAGGTTTCGCCTTTTACAAGATTATTAAAACATTTCTCATGGCCGGCGATAGAGTCGTGTTAGGGTCGCTTTTTTTAGGAGGACTCTTTCTGATCTTTTTTGAATGGCTGCACAAAGAAAAAAAAGAGGCGCTCGAAGATTTTTCAAAACTATCCTACGGCAAAGCGGCCCTGATCGGAGTTTTTCAATCGCTGGCGATGATTCCGGGCGTTTCACGCGCGGCGGCGACGATTGTCGGCGGCTTGAGTCTGGGCATGAAAAGAAAAACGGTCGTCGAATTTTCGTTTCTTTTGGCAGTGCCTACGATGCTGGCCGCTGCGGGCTTTGACCTATTAAAAAATGGCGCCAGTTTCAACCCGAATCAATGGGTATTCCTGAGTGTCGGGTTTCTGGCTTCCTTCGTCGTGGCGATCCTGGCCGTTAAGCTCTTTGTCCGTTTCGTCCAGCGGCGCAGTCTTATGCTGTTTGGCGTTTATCGGGTAATCGTCGCCTTGCTTTTCTGGTTTATCCTATGATGAAGATTATTAAATTTTTTTTGCTGGCAGGCGGATTCGCTATCCTCTATGTCACAGTCAGGGCCGTCGGCATTGAAAATATTCTTTTCAATCTGGCCGGACTGCGATGGAAACTGGTGCCCCTATTACTTATCTACCCTTTCATTTTTTTATTCGATACCATCGGGTGGAGTTTTGCCTTTCCCAAGAGTTTGCCGCGCCATGTCCCCTTTTGGGACCTTTACCGCATTCGGATCATCGGAGAAGCCATGAACGCGGTGATCCCCTGGGCCGCTTCGCTCGGAGGTGAACCCGTCAAAGTGGAGCTGCTTCGGTCACGGCACAATATCCCTCTCGCGGACGGTTACGCATCGATCCTGATCGTGCATACGACGTTCTGGATCTCCTTAAATATTTTTGTCATCGGAGGCATCGTTGCGACCTTAAAAACATTTCCTCTTTCGCCGGTCTTATGGCATAGCGTGATCGCTTTTTTGCTGGTGCTGGGCGTCATCGCCTTTCTGCTTGTCGCGGGACTGCATTTTGGTATCTTCAAAAAGGTTTATGGCCTCGGAGAATCCCTCAAATGGTGGGGAGAAAAATCCGCCGAAAAGAAAAATCAATTTTTAAAACTGGACGATGAAATAAAGAAATTTTACACCACCGATCCGCGCCGATTTTTAGCATCCATTTTTTTTAACTTTCTCGGTTGGTTCGCCGGAACGTTTGAGGTTTACTGGATCGCGATCATTCTAGGGCTGTCCGTTAGTTTTACGGAAGCCTGGCTCTTGGAGGCCCTGATCCAGGTTTTAAGGATCGTCACGTTCTTGATCCCGTCGAGCATCGGGGCTCAGGAAGGCGGGATTGTGTTGATATTTTTGGAATTCGGATTTAACAAGTCTGTGGGATTTACTTTCGCGGTTATTCGCAGGATGCGGGAAATCATCTGGCTGGCAGCCGGGCTTCTGTGTTGGTTCCTGATCGAAGATCGCCCGAAATTGAAAAAAGCTTAAAATACCCGCTTATCCACCAGACGTCTCAATTTTCTTCCCGTTTTCAACGTGCCTTTGGGATGCGTTTCGACGTCCAAATAAAACAGGCCTGCTTCGTAGCATCTCCAGGCATCTTTAAGATTTTTTTGAAAAACGGAAAATAACGCTTCCCGGACAGCCGCCAGATCCGCAGCGCCGTTTGGAGTTTCCAGATGAAACAGGATACGGTCCTTATTTTTATCTTTGGTGATCTCTATCTGCCAGTCCGGGCCGAGGGTTGAAATACTCGAAAGAAGCCCCTCGAAAATCCACGGCGCGAGATTCCCCATCGCGGTGGGTATCCATTCATCGACCCTGCCTTTTAATTTTTCAATGCGCTGTCCGGGAAAACCGCTTTTCGCGGGGCCCTCGATAAAACGCGTAATATCGCCCGAACGGTAACGCACCAGCGGCATCACGCGGCGATTCAGCGTCGTATAAACAAGTTCTCCGTAGCCCTCGGGGTCACGGTTTATGATCTCAAAATAATTATGAAATTCATTTAAATGATAGCCCTCTTTGGCCCTGGATTCGATGCCGATCGCGCCGAAGGCCTCCGTTTGGCCATAACTTAAAATGAAATCCGTTTTCCAAATGTTTTCGACAAAATTTCTTGCGTCTTCCGTCAGATTTTCACCGCCCGCTAAAATAAGTTT
>PEWW01000086.1 GCA_002779345.1 Candidatus Omnitrophica bacterium CG07_land_8_20_14_0_80_50_8
ATCGGGGCGGATCGGATTGAACCCGGCCTCTAGCTCCTCATAATCGCTCATCCCGTCCCCGTCCGTATCCAGAACGACCGCGGAAGGTTTCGACGCCAGGCTCAACGGATTGGTGCCCGCCTTTATTTCATAGGTATCGCTGAAACCATCGCTGTCGGAATCCGGAGAAAGCTCGCTCGTTCCCTGTTTGGCCTCCTCATCGTTGGTGAGCCCGTCGCCGTCGAGGTCTTCCGGTGTCCCTTGGGGTTTGGAACGATCTGTAAGCGCGTCGGTCGAAGCGCTTTCATCCACCAGCAGATAGGCCCCTCCTTTGGCATCCAACAAGTAATATTGCTTGCCGGCGATCAGCGCGATCCCGTCATAGAGCGGCTTGGAAACACTCGAATGCTCCTCGATCAATTTGATGTTCCCGGAGTACGTATCCACCTGCACATCGCAGATAACGCTGTCTAGATTGACCTTCCCGAGTTCGGCGTTTGAGGTAAAGGTCTTGTAAATGCCGGCGAACGTGAACGTACCGTTCTGATTGCGGATCACCTCATAGGCCTCGCCGTTAAATTCGATCAGCTGGCCGAACAAGGTCTGGGAAACTTTGTGGGCTTCTTCAAGCTTGATGTTGCCGTTGTCCGGGTTGTAATAAATATTAAACCAGCTCGTGCCGATCTGAACCAGGTTCGGATTTTCTTTCGTCGTCGTCTTGCCGTTCACGGTGAATGTACCGTCCGCGTTCATTTTGACCGCAATGGACGCCTTGTCTCTGGGGTCGAATTTCAGCTCTCTCTGGCCCGTTTGCGCGTTGAAGGAGGTTTCCGCCACCCGGTACCGCTGGACCAGCTTGATCCGGCCGGCGGCATAATCCATTTTGATGTCGTAAGTAACGCTCTCTAAAGCCACTTCATACGGCTTCAGAAGCGTGCTCGATGCGCCTTTGCCGTCGTCCCAGGTAAAGGTGAATGTGCCGTCCAGATTGTAATCAACTTCATAATCCGTCTCGGCAATACGGATCACCTGGTCCGCCACCTTCAGACTTCTGCGGTGGGTCTGTTCGAGAGAGACGGCGTTGGTGAAAGGATTCTCCAGGATGTCATAGAGAACGTTGTGAATGCTGACTTTTCCCGTCTCGGGATTGCTGATCGCGACCAACCCGTCGTCCAGACCGGTAAAGGTATAAGTCCCGTCGCGGTTGTCGTTCACAACGAAACGTGTGCCTTCGAGGAGGATCACGCCCTCCGCAATGAATTTGGATTCTTTTTCGGTGCTGACAAAAGAGATCCTGTTCCTTTGCTCGTCTATGTAGGCCGTGAATGTTACTCCTTCGATCTCGACCGATTGGCCGTCTCTGCGGATCACCGCGGCAAACCCGGCCGGACCCGTCACCTCGTAGGTATTCTTCAACCGGTCATACGATATGTCGTATTCTGTGTTCTTCAGCGCCACCCGCTCATCGCTGACGTGACTGCTTTCCGCATGGACCTGCACCAGGACCGCGCTCTGATTCGCCTGGTCGTCTGTCACGGCGTAATAGGTTCCGTTCAGATAAACCGTATTTCCGATCTTCTCGCTTTGAGTCTCCCCGCTTTCCGTGTCCTTGAATTCAAACCGGCCCTCTCCCAGCGACGTGACCCGGTAGATCTTTCCGAAGGTCTGGATCCTCTCTCCGTCCACGCGGAGTGACTTCGCGTGTTGTTGGATAAGTTGTATCTTTCCGTCCTCCCGCTCGAAGATATCGTAGATGATGCCGTCTATTTCCACAAAATTGAGGCCGAAGAACGCGACATAGTTCTGGCCGCCGTCACTCAATACGTAGCGGCCCGTCGTGTCTTTGGTCACTTTGAAGATACGGTCATTGATGCGGATCACTTCGTCCGCCACATGAAGACTTCTCACCGCGTCGTACGAGGTCAGTCTGAGGTCTTTGGACTGGCGGACATTCAATCCCAGGTACTCGAGCACATTGGATATCTTGGTCACGTCGCCGGAGTTGATCTGGCCGTCGCCGTTGACATCGACCCGTCCGATCAGCGCATTTCGCAGCATGAATACATCCTGGAGATTGATGACGCCATCCTCATTGAGATCCGCCTTCAGCAGTTTCTGCATATCGAGGACCGAACTGTCTTTGACGGCATTTGCGCTTCTTTGCATGATCTGAAGGTCTTTCACATCCAGGCGGTCGTCCCCGTTCAAATCCAATTTGACCCTCATCAGGGGGTACTTACTGATCGCATAACGGATATAATCCGCGTCCTGACTGTCAATGACGGCGTCCGGTCTTACGTTGGCCAGGCGGATCTCGGTTTCGGTCACTCCCAGGCTCACGCCCCGTATGATGTCATGAAGTCTGGCGATATCCTCCTTATTGAGCTCAGGGCTTTGTTTGTCAAAGTTCAAGTCCTTCGTCAACAGGTCAAAAAGCAGTTTCCGGTCCGCGTCATCCACCTTCTTATCTTTGTTGAAGTCCACGGCATTGATAATGCCTGGCTGCAATGCCTTGCCGTCCCTGAGATCATCCAACACCGCGATCATCAGTTTGTAATCGTCTTCGTCCGTTTCGCTGTCACGGTTAATGTCATAGCGGCCCGTGATAACATCCGCAAGGGCATTGGCGTCTTTATAATTGATCACCAGGTCCTTGTTCACATCCGCCAGCTTCTTAAGCTCGTCGATATTTTGCGGGGTGACCTCTTTCACCACGTCCTGGAGATAAATGATCTTCTCCAGGCTCCAGGTGTCGCGGTCATCCACTTTGCCGTCGCCGTTGACGTCCTTATAGTGGCCGCCGATCCTTATGAACTCGGTGATATCCTGCATGTCGATGACCCGATCGTTGTTGAAATCTCCGACGGTCAGGACTTTATCCACCATCTTAGGCTGGTGAAGTTTGATAACGGTGTTGTCGTGAATATCGTAGAAGTATCCGTTGAGCTCGATCATCATCTTGCCTTCGACGTCGTTCCAGCTGTTCATACGTTCGATGCCGTATTTGTCCGTCAGCGAATAGGTGCCACCCACGAACTTCTTGACCGTGTACTCTCCCGCGCCAAGCGTCACTTTGTAGTTTTCGTCCGTCTCTGTCGATCGGATGACTTCGGCCAACGTCAGATTTCCGGTCACGCTGTCGACCGTGATGGTGAACGTCGAATAAGTCCCGTCCTTCATCTTGATCTCCACGATCGGGATCACGTTCCTGCCCTCGTTTTTGACGGCAGAATCATAACGGTCACCGGATTTAATGTCGATGAACTGATACGTGCCGCCTTCCTTGTCGAGGCGGTAGAACGGTCTGCCGTCGATCGTAAACTCCTGATCGGCTATCTTCTGGCTGATGATCACCGGTCTGCGCACGAAAACGTGGCCTTTGGAGTCAACGGTCTGTTCAAAAAGAACACCGTCAATGATCAGCTGCTGCTTGCCATTTTCAATGGACGTGTTGAAGAAATGCTTGCCGTCCAGGAAGCGATAAGTCGTGCCGGTGAGATCGTCCGGATTCGGGATCACACTGTAGACGACGTTATTGATCGCGATGAGATACTGACGGCCCTTGATCTCCTGGATCCCGAAAGTGGTCTTCTTCAGATGAATACCTTCCGGATCCTTGACAATCTCATAGGTCGCTTCGCCCAGCGGTAGATAGGTGATGCCGTTTTCCTGAACGCTGTCGATGCGGTCCGTTCCGCGGGTAAATACATATTTTTCACCGTCAAAGTTAACGTCAAATACCTGCGAATCGATCTCGAGCGCGCCATCGGCGATCTTTTCGCTGACCTGTGTCCCGAGAGACAGGGTCACAGTCCCGTCCTCGATCTGGGTGATCGTGTAGACATTGCCGTCAAAAAGCTGGACCTTCGTTTTGCTGTCCGCCGGATCCACGGCGCTGTCAAAAGATGCCTCCTTCATCAAGACCTTCTTGCCGTCCTGGTCCTGAAGAAGATAAAGTTTCTGGTCAATGAAGACACGGCCATCCGGCTGGGTATGCCACATTTTATTTTCACGAATGGTCACCGACGACTCGATCGTTGCATCCGGTTCGTCGTAGGTGCCCTCCGCTAATTGTTCGGCGGCAGTTCCTCGCGCCGCGCCCTTGCGCCCGATGATCGCCAAACGCTGGGTATCCTTCACAAACTGGATCTGATCGCTTCCCACGGACTGGATCGCGTTGCGGGCGTCCTGTGACAGGGAATTGGCGACAGACCGTCCGCATTCGCCTGAATATTCATAATCGCCGCATGCCCGTTCGCCCTCCAGCGCGACCAGGATATAGGAGCCCACTTCAATGTTGTTGATAAACCTCATTAATTCCTGGTTCTGGCGGACGTCTCCGAGGGTGTCAAAATTACGCATGACCTGAGCTTTAGTCGTCGGATCGATCACCACGACATTGACGCCCCTCTTCCACAGACGGTCGTCCACCTTAACCCCGTCAACCGTGAACTCCGAGCGGCCCGTTTTGGTCGAAACCGCCTTCACCGGGAGGTCCTCGACGGATTTGAGAAGGACCGATTGATCCTCCTCCAGAGTCGTCATCTCATAATCTAAGTTGTGGACACGCAATTTACCGTTCGTCTCTTCCGCTTCTTTGACCACAGTCGTCAAATAATAGCTGCCATCCGAACGTTTAACCGCGTTATAACGTATATTGTCGATCTTAAGAACTGTATGGGCCGTTGTCTTTGAATCAAATCCCGGCTGGACCAGCAGGACCCTGTCGGCCGTGCGGTCGTTGATCATTACAAAGTCCAGATCCTGAATTTTGACCGCGTGAGTATAGAAATCGCTGGTGGACGATACGGACCCGTCCTTTATCCAGGAAACTTCATAATCGGAGCTTTCCGCTTTCTTCAACAGGTTGTAATTTTTCCCGCCGAGCCTGACCGAGCTGTTGCTCAGGTAGACGGCTTTTCTCGACTCGTACAGAGCCGTGTCTTTTTCATCGACCTGACAATCGGCGTTAAGATCGGCCCGTTTATCGGCCCTGCTCAGGAACATATCCTGAATGGCGATGTCCGTCTCCTCTGTCTCATTGAGCCATTCGTACATGATCCGGTGATTGCCTTTGGTCAAATGGATCTTGGCGCTACCGTATTGGTAATTTTGATTGTCCCACGCGGTGTTCACATGACCCTTCAACGAGCCTTTGCTCCACTGGTCCATATTGCTGTCCGCGTAGAACGCAAAAGTGAATTGGCCCTGCGCGGCTTGCGGGTTCTTGCCAAATACCTGGACCGCCTGGGCGCTGTCCGACGGACATACACTGATCGATTCCAGTTCAACGGTCCCAACGGAGACGTTTTCATCATCGATCGGATCCAGCCTCAGCTGGTTGATCGTGCCGTTCCAATTGGCGTGATTGGACAGATCGATCGAATACTCGTAAAATTCCCCGTTAACGATCGCGGGTTCACTGAGCGGGAACCACTCCGACTTCGCCTCGCTAAACGTGTCCGCCGCGTCGCCTGCGTGGTTCCAATAGATCTTTGCCTTGGTCGCGGGTGAATTGGCGATCTTCATCTTCACCTTGATCACTTTGTTGAGATCGGCGTTGATCTGAGCCGTTTGCTGTTTCCATGCCATGCTGTCCCGGTCAAAGACCCACATGCCGTCGGAAGGAATGTACAGGTATGGGTTGTTGCCGCGGACCGTGGTCTGAAGCGTTCCCGCGGACGTATAGACGGCGCCGGTCATGCTTCCGTAGACGTATCCGCCCTGACCATTTCTGTCAAATCTCCAACCTCTCCAAGCATTGACGGCGGAAAAGTCGGAAGTATTTTTGGCGCTGAAGCCCACTTCGTAATCCCCCTCTTCCTCCACATAAACGTTATATTCGGCCCATTTCTTTGGCCGGAAATTCATATCACCCATCATCCCGGGCATTTCTTGCGCGTTCGGATCTGTGTTCTCTTGGATGGAGCCGTTCATATCCTTCCAATCGCTCACGGTCGCGATCGTCGGCTGGTCCGACGGGATCGTTTCCGCGTGCGTCGAAGAATTCCTGAAACCGGCCAGATCTGTCTTGTATCGCAATGCCCGGACGTTATCGGCTAATAATTGATCGTCTTTTTGATCGATGAGACCATCCTGATTGAGATCGAAAGACATGAGTTCGACGAGTTCAATTCCGCCGTTAGTCTCATCAATGACGATGGCATACGAACGGCCGTTGATCCGCACATGACGGTCCGCGTCACTGAACACCGGCGCGTGGACCTTATCGTCAAACATGTAGAATCCGCTCCGCTGACGCGTCACATCATAAACCGTCTCCGTCAGACGGATCCGCTGGGTTTCTCCTTCTCTGGCGCGCGTAACATCAAAGATCCTCAGGTCCTCGTAATTGACCACGCCGTTCTGATCAAGATCCATGTTGCTGTTATACTGACCCAGGAGGATCGTATCCGAGATCGCCTTCTGGTCATCATCGTTCACGGATCCGTCATGATTAACATCCGATAGTTTGTGCTCCACAAGGACCGTTTGACCGTTCCGCTCGAAGATGAGGTACGGAATTTGGTTCAACGTCACCAGCTTGCCATCCCCGAAGCTGTAAACCGACGACTGGGAGGCATCGTCAAAGCGGTAGAATCTGTCTTCTTTGGTCATGTAGTAAGTGATCCCGTCGATCTTGATACGCGTTCCATCCGCCGTTGACTTATACTGGCCGTTAAATAACGAGATATCTTTCTCGTCCACGCGGTTGTCCTTGTTAAAGTCCGCCGATCTTACGTATTGGTCATTCGTCAGGAATGCTTTGCCGATCGTCAGCACCGCGCTTTGATAAGGATT
>PEWW01000004.1:0-2087 GCA_002779345.1 Candidatus Omnitrophica bacterium CG07_land_8_20_14_0_80_50_8
CCGGAGGCCGACCCGGTAATAAACTGCCTAACCACCGGATCCTTGGAGTTGCGGATTGCGTCCGGCGTTCCGGTCTGAATGATCTTTCCTTGGTACATCATCGCGATACGGGTTGCGATTTTATAGGCACTGGTCATGTCGTGCGTCACCACAAGCGAGGTGACTTTCAACTTATCATGCATCTCGAGAATCAAATCATTGATCGCGTCCGCCATGATCGGATCAATGCCGGTCGTGGGCTCATCATAAAGCAAAATTTCAGGCCGCATGCAAATGGCACGCGCGAGTGCCGCCCTTTTTTTCATCCCTCCCGAAAGCTCGGAGGGCTTTAACGCCTCGATCCCTTTCAAGCCCACAAGTTCCAACGATTCGCAAACGCGCTCCCGGATCGCGGGCAGGCTAAGCGCCGTGTGTTCATTCAACGAGAAGCCCACGTTCTCGCCGATCGTCATCGAATCAAAGAGGGCTGCCCCTTGAAAAAGCATCCCAAAACGCAACCGAAGCTCGTTTAACTCCTTCGACGATAAATCCGCCATCCGCACGCCGTCAATGAGTATTTCTCCGCTGTCCGGTTTCATCAGACCTATCAAGTGTTTCAGAAAAACACTTTTTCCGCAACCGGACCTTCCGATAATCACGAGCGTTTCACCCTTGGTCACACTCAAGTTAAGCTCATCTAAAACTAGGTGCGAATTAAACGACTTAAAAAGCTTTTTGGCTTCAATCATAGCGTGTCACGTAATAAAATAAAAAATCATCGTAAAAAGTGCGTCCGAGATGATGATTAAAATGAAAGAGGTCACGACGGCCTTCGTGGTCGCGGCCCCTACGCCCTCAGCGCCTCCGGAAACCTTCATTCCTTCAAAACAGGAGACGACACAGATAATCGATGCGAAAATCAAAGTCTTAAAAAGACCCGTAAATACATCTTTCAATACGAGCGCATCAAAGGTCATTTTGATATACAGCGAGTGCGATAACCCAAGCTTGTACACCGACACGACATAACCTCCAAAAATCCCTATGATATCCGCATAAATCGTCAGTAGCGGCAGCATCGTGAATAACGCGATAAATCGCGGCGCTACCAGATACTTCACCGGATTGGCCGCGAGCGTCTCCAACGCGTCAATCTGTTCAGTCACCTTCATGCTCCCTAATTCCGCGGCAATGGAGGCGCCGACCCTCCCCGCCACCACCAGCGCCGTAATCACGGGCCCGATTTCGCGAGTCACGGAAATAGAGACAAGGCTTGGGATATACATCAGAGCGCCCACCTTCTTCATCTGATAAGCGCTCTGAAACGCCAGAACAACGCCGATGAAGAAGCTCGTCAGCGTGCAAATAGGCAGTGAATGAACGCCTATTTTTGACATTTGGTCAAAAATCTGCTTTGACTTAAACGGCGGCACCGCGATCCAGAAAAGCGTCCGGACAAAAAGCACAAACGCGCCGCCCAAGTACTCGACAAAACCGACTGCCCGTGCGCCAAAATTTTCAATCAATGGCTTCATCCCGTTAGAAATCCTTGTGTAGTGACCCTAGCCGTCGCAAATGCTCCAAAATTTCTAACGGGATTCATTAAAATTTCATTTTCCGTTCGACACCGATAAACTCTTCATCGTCCCGCAATTCAAGCTTGAGCGAATCCTTGGCGCGCAGTCTATATTCAAAACCGACTTCCATTTTTTTGCTGTCGCGCGATTCAAGAGGTTTGTCTCCCTCACTGAATTTTGTAAAATGGACGTTCGCGTTTTCCCCGAGGTTTCTTTGCATTACAAATTCGGAACGGTCGTTGTTCCCTTTCTGGCGGCTGAGCTCCCAGTCGCCCCAGACCACCGTGTCTTGCTCGGCCTCCGACACCAGTCTCTCGTAAGTTTTTTCCTGAAAAAGTTCACGCACCTCGAGCGTTTTATCGGCGATGCGCATCGAGGAGCCGTCCTGCAATAAAATCCGGGAATCCGCGATCCGCACGGTCGGATACACTCCCTCGACGCTCACATCCATGGCCTTAAAAGATCTTTTACCAAAAACCCCTTCATAAATACGCCAGCGGCTTTCAATGGCGGGGGCCCAGAGACTTCCAT
>PEWW01000004.1:2096-6661 GCA_002779345.1 Candidatus Omnitrophica bacterium CG07_land_8_20_14_0_80_50_8
TCACCGTGTCGATGCGGCTGCGCGAAGCGGCGCTCTTTTCCAACCCAAAAAAAGGACCCAAATTCGATAACGCGTAATTTTGAGCCTTCAGAGTAAAATCAATCGCATAGTCGTCGGTCGGATCCACTTGCCCCGAGATATCAATGCCGCCCAAAAGTGTGACCGTATCGACGCGAAAACTATCGCTCGAAAAATCAAACTCAAGTTTCGCCTCCTCAAGCGGCTTCCAATTGACCACCGTTCCCTCGGTGGTGATTTGGCCGCTGATCAAGTCTTCGGCGGCTGAACGACCGGCCTGAAAACGACCTTCAAGTTTTACTACCGAAGATAGATCCGAAGCTCCGATTTTAACATGTGTCAGCGGAATCTCCGCGCGAAGCGTACGATTTTCATAGTCGATATCAATGTCTTTAAATTCTTTTTTCTGATAACCGAGAATAAGCGTCATCGATTTAAGACGCACGACAAAACGGTCTTTTTGGGAGACCGCCCAATCCCGCACCCAGCTAAAAAGCGGAAATTCTTGTTTTTTTAATCCCACCCTTGGCCGCCAATAAACCACAGGTTTAGTCACAATCACTTCTATCTTAGCGTTGGGGTTTTTAGTGAAAAAATCAAGCCAATCATATCGGAATTGAATCTCGCTAGCTCGAAAAACCGATTCCTCCCCCTCCGGGAGCCACGGGGCTTCCACGGTAACATCCTTAAAGCTGACGAATCCAGCCAGACGCCCGCCTACTTTTCCTATACGTACGCGACAATCAGTGCCGTGACTCAGTGAATATTCCAAAAGCTGAGTGCATTCCCTTAGCAACGCGTCTTTTCTGTGTTTCAGAATAAAAAAAGAGCCGCCGATCAAGAAAAAAATAAACGCCGCTTTGAGAATCAGCCAAACCTTAAGCCTTTTAACTTTCGACGCGGCCTTCATGGTTCTGTCATACTTTTGAACGGCCCGGAAAGCCTAGGACGAGATGTTCGCGCCTTGTTCAAAAAGCAAACGATCATCGTCCTTCATTGAAACACGAATGATTTCATTGGGTTTTATCCTTTTGGCGATGATCTCCTCGGAGAGCGGGTCCTCCAGATACCGTTGCAACGTACGCCGCAACGGCCGCGCGCCGTACATCAGATCAAAACCCTTATTGATCAGAAAATCTTTGGCCTTTTGATCCAGCTGTATCTCGATGTCCCTTTCGCTCAAACGCTTCCTCAATTGGTCGACTTCAATATCCACGATTTTATACAAGTCCTCCCGCGTAAGTTTTTGGAAAACCACGCTGTCGTCGACACGGTTGATAAATTCGGGCTTAAAGGTCTTTTTGACCTCCTCCATCAGCCGAGTCTTCATGTCCTTATAATTCGTGGAAAATTCCTGTGCCTTAAATCCGATACTGCCCTGTTTTCTCAAAAGGTCGGCGCCGATATTGGAGGTCATGATAAGGAGCACATTTCTAAAATCCACCTTCCGGCCCACGGAGTCGGTCAATCGCCCCTCCTCCAGCACCTGAAGCAGCATATTAAACACGTCCGGATGCGCTTTTTCGATTTCGTCCAAAAGCACGATGCAATAAGGCCGGCGCCGCACACGTTCCGTCAGCTGTCCCCCCTCTTCATAGCCCACGTAACCGGGAGGCGCGCCGACCAGACGTGACACGTTAAATTTCTCCATGTACTCGGACATATCAAACGAAATAAGCGCGTTCTCGTCGTTGAACATAAACTCCGCCAGGGCTTTCGCCAAAAGCGTTTTTCCGACGCCTGTCGGCCCCAAGAATATGAAAGAACCGATTGGGCGGCGCGGATCTTTTAATCCCGCGCGAGACCGGCGCACCGCGTGAGCGATGGTAGAAATGGCTTCTTCCTGCCCAACGATGCGTTTTCTCAACTCGTCTTCCATTCTCAAAAGGCGCGACTGTTCTTTTTCCTCAAGCCGTGAAATAGGGATCCCGGTCATTTTGGAGACAATTTGAGCGATGTCATCCTCGCCGATTTCCAATTCAATTTTTGACCTTGATTCCATCCATTCTTTTTTTGTTTTATCAATCTGACGACGGAGCTCGCGCTCCTGGTCTCTCAACGCCGCGGCTTTCTCAAAATCCTGTTCCTTGATCGTATCTTCCTTCTCCCGCTTTAGAAGCTCCAGTTTCTTTTCAAGTTCCTTGACTTCCGGCGGAGCCGCGTGGGTAGACAAACGCGCGTGGGCGCCTGCCTCATCGATCACGTCAATCGCCTTATCCGGCAAAAAACGACCGGCGATGTATCGGTCAGACAACTTCGCCGCCGCTTCCAGCGCCGAGTCGAGTATTTTGATCTTGTGGTGAGTCTCGTACCGGTCGCGTAATCCGCGTAAAATTAGCACCGTCTCCTCAACAGACGGCGGATCGACTATGATCGTTTGAAAACGACGCTCTAACGCAGAGTCTTTTTCAATGTATTTGCGATATTCATCCAGCGTCGTCGCCCCGATGCATTGGATCTCGCCGCGAGCAAGCGCCGGTTTTAAAATATTGGAGGCGTCGATAGCGCCCTCGGCGCCGCCGGCGCCTACCAGCGTATGAAGCTCATCCACGAACATAATGATATTTTCCGATCGTTTTATTTCGTCCATCACGGCCTTGATTCGCTCTTCAAACTGACCTCGGTATTTGGTGCCGGCCACCATGAGCGCCAGATCCAGCGTAATCACCCGCCTGTTTCTTAAAATCTCAGGCACATCGCCGCTTATAATCTTCTGCGCGAGACCTTCGACAATAGCGGATTTTCCGACCCCCGCTTCCCCCAACAACACAGGATTATTTTTTCTGCGGCGCGACAAGGTCTGCATGACCCGCTCGATCTCATCCGCGCGGCCAATGACAGGGTCCAGTTTGCCTTCTTTCGCTAACTTCGTCAGGTCACGGCCGAACGCGTCCAGCGCAGGAGTCTTGGTTTTTGAAGCCGGGCCGGTGGGGTTGCCATGGCCTCCGGAAGAAGGCAAGGGGGTAAACTGAGAACCGGGCGTGGTAGATCCCAAAAGTTTAATAACTTCTTCTCTGACCTTTTCAAGATCAAGCCCCATATTCATAAATACCTGGCTGGCGACACCTTCGCCTTCTCGGATCAGACCCAATAAAAGGTGTTCGGTGCCGATATAATTGTGGCCGAGCGTTTTGGCCTCGTCCATCGCCAGTTCCATGACCTTTTTTGCTTTAGGCGTAAACGGCAAATCGCCGGAAACTACGGTGGGTGGGCCTATCTGCACAAGTTTTTCGACCTCAAGACGTATGTTGTTGAGGTTCATGCCCAGGCTTTGGAGCACCGCGGCCGCCACGCCTTCCCCTTCTCTCAAAAGCCCCAGCAAAATATGTTCCGTACCGATATAATCGTGGTTAAAACGCTTGGCTTCCTGCTTGGCGAGCAAGATCACTTTCCGGGCACGTTCCGTGAATTTATTAAACATGTTCTTTCTCCCAGTTAACCGTCTGCCGGTTTTTAAAGACCCTCAAGCCGCCGACGGATTAAATTCGCCCGCTTCACATCGCGTTGGGCCGAACTCAAAAGGCGTCCTTCAATTTTTTGAAGATGCGCCGGTTGTGTCAAAATAAAAAGTTCATTCACGGCGCGCCGGTCAATGTCGTTGATGAGGCCGATATCCACACCCAGGCGCACCATGGACAATAGCGCCATGGTTTCCTTGGAGTTCATAATATGGGCACTGCGCAACGTCCCGTTGGAACGCCAAATCTTGTCCTGCAATATTTCACGATTTTGTTTCATCAGAGTCTTACGCGCATTTTCCTCATGGCCGATCACTTGTCGAATGATACGTTCAAGGTTATCAATGATATCCTCTTCCGCGGATCCCAGCGTTATCTGATTGGATATCTGAAAAAAGTTTCCCTCCGCCTCGGTGCCTTCCCCATAAAACCCGCGCGCGGTCATTCCCAGCTTACTGATCGCGTGCAGGACGCGGCCAATCTGTTTTGTCATGACAAGCGCCGGTAAATGAAGCATCACGGAGGCGCGAAGACCCGTTCCGGTATTCGTCGGGCAAGCCGTCAGGTAACCCAACTCGGCGCTAAAGGCAAATTTCCCCCTCTTTTGCAATGAATCATCCAAGCGGCTGGCGATCCTCCAACATTCCTGCAGATTAAATCCGGACTGCATCACCTGGATCCTCAGATGATCCTCTTCGTTGACCATGACGCTAATCACTTCCTTATCGCCGATAAGCACCGATTTATAATCCGGCTGAACGATATGTTCGCGGCTAACGAGGTGTCTTTCCAGCAAAAACTGCTTATCGACATCGTCGATCTCATTCATGCGCACCTTCAGGCCGGTACTTATCATGTCTGTTTCGGATAATATTTGCTCGAGATTAACAAGCGTATCGTGTTCCTGTTTCTTGGTAGCCCAGTGAGAAAAAGCGACTCGTTCAAGATTTCTGGCCAAACGCACCCGGGAACTCATTACGATATCCGAATTCGGCCCCGAACCCTTCAGCCACTCGCAGGTCTGCTTTAAAAGATCGTCAATTTTCACTGCATCCTTCTTTCCGGGTTCATTTTGTTTCCTTTATCTTT
>PEWW01000176.1 GCA_002779345.1 Candidatus Omnitrophica bacterium CG07_land_8_20_14_0_80_50_8
ACGCAATGATAGCCGCGATTCAGAGCTTTCCAATAGCGCACCACGTCTTTCGCGTCATCCGATTCATCGGCCATCAGGATGACAGCCGCGTCCCCCTCTATACGGTCTATCCCGTAGGCGACCGCGCGCCCATAACCATGCGGCGCTTCGTTCTGCAACGGTCGGAGCTCAGGAATTTCTTGCTTTACACTATTCAGTATTTTCCACGTATTATCGCGGCTACCGTCATCCACGACAAGGATTTCATGAACGATGGCGTTTTGCTCGAGTTCGGAATGCAGATTTCTGACGGTGCAAGCAATCGCGCCCGATTCGTTACGGGCCGGGATGATTACGCTGAGCTTCGTAAGAGTAGGCAACATGGTCAAAAAAAGGCAAGGATACGTTCTTTGTTTTTTTCAGCATAACCCCATACGGAATCTAAAATCTGTTCCATGGAAACTTGAGGCTCCCAATTCCATTCGCTTCGCGCCAATGAAAAATCCGTAATGTAATACGGAATATCGTAGAGACGGCCCCGGCCTGAATTTTTAATTTGTTTCCGAAATCCCATTCGATGGTTGCACCAGTCCGACAGCTCTAAAAGCGAGGAACTTCTTTTGAGTCCTCCGCCGATGTTGATGATCCTGGGCCTTTTCGCGGAATAAGCACGCGCCAACTGCTTCATGATCAGCGAGCCGATATCATCGGGATGGATAAAATCGCGCACCTGCAACCCCTTTCCTCCGTAACCGATATAGCTTAGAGGCCTGCCGAATAAGTAACTGTAAATCCAATAACTCAAAATACCCTGATCAATTTTTCCAAACTGGCCGGGTCCTGCGATCACGCCCGAACGATTGATATACAGCGGAAAATCGTAATGGGCTGCGCACTCAACCGCTAGAATTTCAGATGCTAACTTTGTAGCGCCGTAAAGCGATATGGGTCCCTCCGTAGAAAAGGATTCCCGTATGCCCCGCATAGAATAGCCCAAAGGCGCTTTTTTTGCGTGCAGATTCAAAAAAAACCTTTTTTTTGTCTCGAAAAGCGGAAGGTCATTCAGGCCGCGAATGGAATACACCCGGCTTGAACTCATAAGGATCAGTCCTGCCCGATGTCGCGCGCAGTACTGGAGGAGATGGATCGTTCCGATGAGGTTGTGGTCAATGGTTTCTTTCCAGGAAGACAAATCTTTCGTGCCCGCCAGGACGCTTGGATTGGCGGCGCAATCCAGCACCCGATCACAGGCAGGCAATTTATTTACATCGGCCGGGTTTCTTAAATCGCCGAAATGAAATTTAATACCTGCTTTTTTTAACCGGTCCACGTTGGTTTCGGAACCCTTGCGGCTAAGATTATCTATACCGACGATGGGGAATTTTGACGAGTGCTTTTTTAAATAAAACGCCAGGTGGGACCCTAAAAAGCCCGCGATTCCCGTGATTAAGATTCTCATGTTTTTAATGAAGCCGGATCTTCCAAGCGTCCGCGATTTCTTGAAAAATATCCTTCAAGCTTTTTGTCAGCTTCCAGTCAGGGTAATCTTGCCGGATCTTGCGCAGGTCAGAGATGTAACAGATGTGGTCCCCTTGGCGGGCCTTGTCAACGTATTCGAACTGCATAGGAATTCCGGTCAGGGCACTGACCTGATCAAACGCTTCCAAAATGGAACAGGAATTCTCGCGGCCTCCGCCGACATTGTAGACGGCCGCCACGCGGGGATTTTTTGCGAAACTGTCTATGAACCGCGCCACATCGTAAGCATGAATGTTATCGCGAACCTGCTTGCCTTTGTAGCCGTAGATCTTGTAAACCTTTTTTTCGAGGTTGCATTTGACCAAGTAGCTTAAAAATCCGTGAAGCTCCACTCCGGTATGGCATGGACCCGTCAGACAGCCGCCCCTGAGGCAGCAGGTCCGGATACCGAAGTAGCGGCCGTACTCCTGAACCAGAAGGTCCGAGGCGAGTTTACTGACCCCAAAAAGGGAATGCAAGGATTGGTCCACAGGGAAATCTTCCGGAATTCCGTTAGAATATTTGGGATCATCCAACTCCCATCTTTTTTCGAGCTCTTTGAGACGAATTCGATTGGGGGCGTCCCCATAGACTTTGTTTGTGGAAAAATGAACGAATATGGTTTCGGGAGAATTTTGTCGCACCGCTTCGAGCAGATTAAGCGTCCCCACTGCGTTTGTCTCGAAATCGTCAAAAGGGATCAAGGCCGCCTTATCGTGGCTCGGTTGAGAGGCGGCATGGACCAGCAATCTTGGTTTCAACTGACGGATAAGGTCGGCGATTCTATTTCTATCTCGAATGTCTAATTCGTGATGAGTAAACCGCTTGAGCGTTCCTTCCAGCCTTTTTTGATTCCAACGCGTGCTCCCTTCCGCGCCAAAAAAGACCTCTCTTTGGTTATTGTCAATGCCGTGGACATCCCACCCAAGGCCGTCAAAATATTGAGCGACTTCAGAACCGATAAGTCCCGAAGAGCCCGTGATGAGTAAAACTCCCAAAGAAATTTCCTTTTTTACCTTCCCCAATTCACTCGTTCTGGGCCAGGATTGCCTTGACCGATAATCCCATCAGCGATATCCTGTTATTGTGAATGATTCAACATTGATCAACGACCTTTAGATAGATGATCTCACTCGTTATATTTATAGCCGTTATCGCGACCGGATTCCAGTCAACCAGCTGGAATGATCTTAGCAGGCTCGCATCGATTGACAGCCTGATGTATTTCCATATTCCCTGGGTTGATCATTCGCTCTATTTTAATTATGGGGATATTATATACCACCAAGGGCATTTCTACTCTGATAAAATGCCTATGTTATCATGGTATAGTTTCGTTCTCATGTATCCGATCAAATTTTTCTTAGACTTTCATTCCGTTATGGGTCAAAAATTGATGTACTTTTTGATCACTCTCACTTCCAGCGGTTTATCGGTTTGCCTCATTTTTGTGATTCTTGTTCGCATAGCAAAGCTCTTGGGCCAAAATGAATCTTACGCAAACTCATTGTCCTTTAAAAGCATAACAGGAACTCTAATTATTCCCTACATAGGTGTTTACATTTCCTCGCTTGTTGAAGCGGTCCTGGGGTTGGGAGTTTTTTATATCCTTCTCCTTTATCGTGAAAAAACATCGGTCTCTCAAGGCATTTTAAGCGGCTTATTGATCGGCATCTGCTTTACTATTCACCCTCTTTCAGGGGCGGCATTTACCCTATCAACGATTATTTATTATTTCGCTCGGCGCCGATTTAAGCAGGGATTGCTTTGCGCTGGCACGATAATTATATTTATCGGTCTTTTTCTTGGCCTTCACGCCAAAATTTATAACCAGGTATTGCCGCTTTACTTTAGCCCCGAAAAATACACTTATCTTAAAAAAGACGGAACGTTACGTACAACCATAACTGTCCCGGGACTTAAGCGTGCGAAACTTGAAAACCAGCTTAAAGAAGTGGGCATTAAAAACGACCGCATTCAGGAAACGCTTAGAGAATACGATAGTTTTAGAAATGAGAGCGCAAACCCATTTAAATACATTGCTGACATTTTTTATTTATTCGATTATGTAACATTTACCCCGCTCACTATTTTATGTTTTTTCTTTCTATTGAAGTTAGTATTTAAGAGCGACGACAAATACCGAGCGGAGTTTCTTTGGGTATTTATCTCCATAGTCACCATCTTCGCGGGAATGCTTTATTTGCGCGCGCAACCCGGCACTTGTTTTGGCAATCGTTATGTTATCCCTGTATTGCCAATAGTGGTTGCGACGAGTGCCGTGATTTTAAATGAAAAGCGACGTTACTCAATGTTTAATTTCTTTTTTTGCCTTTCATTTCCCATCATGCTGCCGGGTACACTTAGGCCGTGCCGTTTCCCCGGGCATTATTTTAAGCTCAATATTGTTGTTCCCTTGGCAGCTGTACTTGCGCTAACTCTTATTTTTACGATAAGCGCCATTAAAAAAGGATTCTATGAGATGCTGTCATTTTTTGAAAACCATAGAATATTTACGTTTATAATTGTGGCCGGCATCATCGCGCTTGAGTTGATACTATTTTTTATAGGTACACCGATCTCAACTGGCGATTTAATTCGTATCCAGTGCTATGTAGGTATTTTCTTTGTATGGTCCTTGTATTACCTTAACAAGCGTTCTGATCATTTATTTTCTTGACCGTAAACACGGAAGGGGATCTTTTGATAATGCGCGTTCCACTAATTCCAGAAGTTTTTTCTTCTCCTTGTCCCAATTGTAAACGTCAGTGCCCATTTGAAGTGATTTTAAACGTGCTCGGTACAGTAAATCTCTATTTTCTTGCCAACGAGCGATCCCTTCTGCCAATCGAGCGGTATCTCCGGACCGGTAAAGCCAGCCTGCTTCCCCGAGGCCGTTGATGATAGGGCGCTGAGCTTCAGTGTCAGTACCGATGACCGCATTCCCGGATAAAATATACGTGAATATTTTATTACTTAAAGCCATAGCGTTATTTTTATCTCGTCCTGTCTCCAATGCCAATCCAATATCGAACCCCGAACCGAAATTGACAATCTTCTCGGGTTGAATAGGTTCATAAACAATAATATTTTTATGCGGAAGACCCCATTTTTCAGCCATCTTATAAACCTTCTCCCGATAGCCTGTTAAGAATCTTCCTAAGAGATGAAGTTCGACCGCATGTGATCTTAACAACGCCATCGCCTTCAGAACGTCCTCAAGCCCCCTCCCTTCCGCAATGGATTGAGAGAACCAAAATAATCTTAAAACATTGTCTGGCCCGCCATTCCTAAATTTCGCCGGCCACTGCGGCATCGGAAACACGTTCAACAGCGTCGTGGGTAGATGGATATGGCATGTAGAAGCATACGCTTCTCCGATCAAAGGGCTGGAACAAGTCACAAAATCACATAGCGGGATATACTGTCTTTCGATTCGCTCATGAATTTGCCGGAGCCACAGATTTTCTAAAGCGCTGTACTGGCCGCTATGGAAATCTTCGGCATCGAAGCCGAGCTTTGCGTGCTTTGCTTTTGCGGCATGATAGGCCGCTATCAGCGCAGGCAGATAATGGGCAATATACAAGTCGGCCTTGACGCTTCTTGCGCTTCTGATAAGTTCCGGTAAAACTCTGCCTGAGGCACGCTCTCCGAGCCAATGAATATTTCTGAATGATTTTGCGAGAATTCTAGCGGCTTTGTACCTTGCCCGTGTCCATGTGTACAACCATTTTTTTGAATGTTTGAATCCGCCCACATACTGAAATTTCCATCCAATCCTCTTGAATAAATCCTCATCAAAACGATCTGCCCATTCTGCCCAATGACCGCCGATCACATGCACATCATATCCGGCCTGAAAAAGGGCATCGGCTTCCTTGACAACCCTGGGGTTCGTAGAAGGCTGCCCCGTAGTCACGATACAAATTCTTTTGACCGGATTATTCAATGCGCCGAGACCCCGCTTTGCAACCGCTCATTGACCCAATCCACGTCGTGCGCAGCATACATATTTTGCTTAAACGATCTGTGGTCAATGCAGGGAACCAAACGGTTCTCTTTTAAATCATAGGAACAAATACAATACCCATGGGATTCTAAATACTGAATTAGCTGAGAACGCTGTATCCCGAATGATCCCAACTGGTCAGTGACTTCAAATTGGATCACGTCGATCAAGTGATCGGATAAAAGCTGGTGCGCTCCTCTAAACGCGAGCATTTCCGCCCCCTCTATATCTATTTTCATAAAATGGATCTTTTTAACATTCCTTTCGCGGCAATAATGGTCCAGACTCACCGCATGAACAATAACAAAATTTTCCCTCATGGCTCCGTCTTGGATCAAATGATTATTCCAATCCATGCCGGTGCTGAAATGCGCCTCCCCTTCTCTGTCCGCGACCGCCAATGGCTCCACTTTTACCGATTCGAGATGATTAAGACGCATCTGCTGAACACACCGCTGATAGGCCGTGCCTGACGGTTCGAACGCAATAATCCGTCCTTCAGGTCCGATAAATCTTGAGATCCAAAGGGTATAGACGCCAATATTGCACCCGACGTCAAAAACGCACATAGTGCTCGTCAAATATCTTTGAATGAACCAAAATTCATCCCAATCCATGATGTAATTGTAAACGAGCCACATGGATTCCGTAGCATCCTTAAAGCATAGGATTTTTCTACAGTTCCAAAACTCATAAATAATAGGTCCGGACTTCACGCGTTTATCCCATTGCCATCGGATCAAGCGGTAAAGAGCAAAAAATGGACGCCGCCGGTTAAAGGGGTGCGAATAGACAGTCTTTAAGAGGCCCACCAATCTTTCGACAAGGTTTTGATTTTTCATTTCAGCGTAGCGGGCCGATTAAAGAATAGTATAGATTCTCGTAATGATCGACGATTACATCGGAACTAAATTTTTTTTCGACGGTTTGGCGGCATCGACGCCTATCGATCTCATGAATTTTTAAAACTGCGCTCGCCATTTCATCCACGTTATCGCAAACGAACCCATTGGATCCGTTTTCTATGATCTCAGGGACCGATCCCCGGCGAAACCCGATCACGGGCGTTCCGCAGGCCATCGCTTCAATCATCACCAATCCAAACGGCTCTTCCCACTGAATAGGCATGAGCAAAGCACAGGCATTTCTCAGGAGCTCG
>PEWW01000144.1:0-4977 GCA_002779345.1 Candidatus Omnitrophica bacterium CG07_land_8_20_14_0_80_50_8
CATTTTCAAGTTTGATCCCAAGATCTTCGGTGATGGCCTTGCGGCCCGTAAGAGTAGCGATGTCACCCAGCATTTCTTTGCGGCGGTCGCCATAACCCGGGGCCTTCACGGCGCAAACCTGTAAGGTGCCGCGGAGTTTATTCACAACCAGCGTCGCTAACGCTTCGCCGTCAGTCTCCTCAGAAATAATCAACAGCGGCTTGCCGGCCTTTGCGATTTTCTCGAGAATCGGAAGCAGGTCTTTCATGGAAGATACCTTCTTCTCATGAATTAGGATATAGGCGTCTTCCATTATTACTGACATATGGTCCGCGTCTGTGACAAAATAGGGCGAAAGATAGCCTTGGTCAAACTGCATGCCTTCCACCACCTCAAGCGTGGTCGCGGTGGACTTGGCCTCTTCGACGGTAATAACGCCGTCTTTTCCGACCTTTTCCATCGCCTCGGCGATCAAGTCGCCGACCGTGCTGTCGTTGTTGGCGGCAATCGTCGCGACCTGGGCGATTTCCTTCTTGCCTTTGGTAGGTTTCTGAAGTTTCTTTAGCTGTTCCACCACGGCCTCTACGGCGGTTTCTATCCCGCGCTTCAAAGCCATTGGATTGGCGCCGGCCGTCACATTTTTCAAGCCTTCACGGAAAATAGCTTCGGCTAATACCGTCGCCGTGGTAGTGCCGTCACCGGCAAGGTCGCTCGTTTTGGAAGCAACTTCCTTGACCATCTCGGCGCCCATATTTTCATAGGCGTCCTTCAATTCGATTTCCTTGGCGACAGTCACGCCGTCCTTGGTAATCGTGGGCGACCCGAACTTTTTATCGATACACACATTGCGGCCTTTGGGCCCCAAAGTGACCTTGACCGCCTTCGCGAGCTGCTCCACGCCGCGCAGAATCGAACGGCGAGCCTCATCGCTGTACTGCAGTTGTTTTGCCATTGTTGCAATCTCCTTATTTTGAATGACTTAGTGAAGAATCGCTAAGATATCGTCTTCTTTAATGATCAAGTAATCTGTCGCGCCAATTTTTACTTCTGAGCCCGTGTAGCGGCCAAATAGCACCTGATCATTAATTTTGACTTCCAACGGAGTAAGCTTTCCGTCTTTGGAAAGTTTGCCTTTTCCTACCGCCACTACTTTGCCCTTCTGTTGTTTTTCCTTGGCAGTGTCAGGAATGACTATCCCGCCGCTTGTTCTCTCCTCAGCTTCCAAAGGCTCAACAAGCACCCTATCGCCTAAAGGCTGAATTTTCTGCTTTTCCATGCCACATCCTCCTTGTGATTAAACGTTAAAATTTGAGCTCTCCACTCAAAAAATTAATGTTAGCACTCATTGATGACGAGTGCTAGCAACCTCATTATATTTAAATAAGATGCTTTGTCAAGATTTTTTTATAACTCAGGTAACTTAAGTAAATGCCTTTAACCGTAAGTAATTCATCGATTGAATCTATGCGGGCGCAGTATCTGCGCATAAAAGGCGCATACCCGCCTGTCCCAACCACCGCCGGCTTAAGCTTGTGTTGTTTTATGATCTCCTCGACCACGCGATCGCATAGCCCGCCGATGCCAAAAGAACAGCCCGCGCGGATACTCTCGACGGTGTTTTGGCCGATAATATTTTTAGGATGCGCCAAACGAATTCTGGGCAACAACGCGGTGTTACGATACAGCGCTTCAAGGCTGATTTCAATACCCGGTGCGATGACGCCTCCCAGGTAGACGCCTTTTCGTGAAACAATGTCGAACGTGATCGCCGTGCCAAAATCAATGACAATCGCGTCTGTCCCAAATCGACTGAAAACGGCCACAGCGTTCATGAGCCGGTCGATCCCGACTTGTTTTGGATGCTTGTAGGCGTTAATGATCGGCGCCTCAAAGTCTTTTCCGACAAGCAGTGCCTTGACTTTGAGTTTTTGTGAAATAGTTCTTTTGAGCCATTCCCCCGCCGGTGGCACGACGCTGGCGATCAGTGCGGCTTCGATCTCTTGAAGCGGCAGTTTTTTTCCAAGCGCCTTGGGCGATATTTTAGTAATCGTGCGCGTTGCCAGACGAAAACCTTTCTTAAACTTTCCATTATCACAATACGTAAAAAACGCGCTTGTGTTCCCTACGTCAACGGCTAGAATTTTCATTTTTTACTCCACAAGTGTTCGACGTCGCCCGCCATGATCCGCTCTTGAAATCCGTTATCCTGGCGTATCCAAAGCGCGCCGTCTTTATCGATCCCGAGGGCTTGGCCTTCTATCTTACGGCCAAAAAGTCTGGCAACCACGCGCTGGCCCGAAGTGACGGAGAAGGTTTCCCAATCCTTCTCAAGCGCTTCGAATGAGTCGTTTTTTAACCGGGTGTAATCGATTTCCAAGCGTCTCAACAGCTCCCGCCCAAACCCCACCCGGTCAATGCCGCACCCGGTGATCTCCTTAAGAGAAGTCGACCCTTCGGGCAGTTCATCGCATGCGGCATTCAGGTTGATCCCTAGCCCCACCACAATAAAGTTGATACGGTCGGACTCAGCGCTCATCTCGGTCAGGATGCCTCCCACCTTTTTATTTTCGTAATAAATATCATTCGGCCACTTGATGCCCAGGGTTTTTCCCGTGGTTTTCCTGATCGTCTTGATCACTGAAACCGCGCACGCCAACGTAAGTTTTGAAATTTCGTGCGGCAAAAAAACAGGCCGAAGCAACACTGATAAAATAATATTTTTACCTTTCGGCGAAACCCAGCTTCGTCCAAGCCGTCCCCGGCCCTTCTTTTGATATTCCGCGAAGACGCAAAGGCCTTCCTTCGCGCCCTTTTCGCCCAGGCGAAAAGCGGCATCGTTCGTCGAGTCTAACTCCTCATAGGAATAAATTTCCTTGCCGATCAATTTTGTCCCAAGCTCGGCCATGAGCTCGTCGGCAAACAACTTATCCGGAATCGCCAAAAGCCGGTATCCCAGATGAGGCTGTGCCTCAATCTCGTAGCCCAGGCGCCTCAAGGCCTGCATCTCTTTCCAAACGGCGGACCGCGAAACTTCAAGGCGCTTCGAAATTTCCTCTCCGGAGATATAAACCGTTTTCCTCTGTCTTAGAAAGTTCAGGACGGCGTTCTCTTTCATTTTGTCATTTTCTCTTTTTCAAGTTTTTTTTGAATCACCCGGATCTGATCGCGCAGTTTGATCGCGCGCTCAAACCGGAGATTTTGCGCGGCTTGTTCCATCTCCGCCTCAAGGTCGTTTAGGACCTGGAAAACATCCCCCACGCTATCGGAAAGACCGGCGGCCTCTTTGACGATCTCTCTGGCTTTCCGGATCGCTTCGATGCCTGCCCGGATTTCTTTTTTTATTGAAACGGGGGTGATGCTATTTTTTTGATTGTACGCCGCCTGATATTTGCGGCGTCTTTGAGTTGCTGTGATCATGCGCCGCATGGACTCGGTGACCGTATCCGCGTAGAGAATCACATGGCCGTTGACGTGTCTGGCGGCACGGCCCGCGATTTGGGTGAGCGACGTTTGGCTCCTCAAAAAACCTTCTTTATCCGCGTCCAACACCGCCACCAGCGACACTTCCGGCAGATCGATGCCTTCTCTTAAAAGATTGATCCCGACCAAACAATCAAATTGATGGAGCCGCAAATCTCTCAAAATTTCAACGCGTTCGATCGCGTCGATCTCCGAGTGAATGTACCGAACCCGCACGCCGACACGCTCGAGATATTTGGCAAGCTCTTCGGCCATTCTTTTGGTCAATGTGGATACCAGAATCCGTTCCTTAGCTTTGGCGCGTTTTTGTATCTCCTGGAGCAAATCGTCCACCTGCCCTTTTGAGGGTTTGATTTCTATCGAGGGATCCAATAGCCCGGTGGGCCGAATCACCTGTTCGACCACGCCGCCCGATTTCTTAACCTCAAACTCCGCGGGCGTGGCCGAAACGAAAATGGTTTGGCCTGTCAACGCCTCAAACTCTTCAAATCGAAGCGGGCGATTATCTAAAGCGGACGGTAGTCTAAAACCATAAGCCACCAGCGTTTCTTTCCTGGAACGGTCGGCGAAATACATACCTTTGATCTGAGGAATGGAAATATGGGATTCGTCAATCACCGTCAGAAAGTCTTCGGGAAAATAGTCGATAAGGCAAGTCGGCCGGGAGCCTGGGGCGCGGCCCGTAATGAGCCTTGAATAATTTTCAATGCCGGAGCAAAACCCGAGTTCCCGCATCATCTCTATATCGTAACGCGTCCTCTGTTCGAGACGCTGGGCCTCCACGAGCTTATTTTGCGCGTTCAGTTCTTTCAATCTTTCGTCCAGTTCTTTTTCGATGTCCGTCAGTGCGCCTAGAAGGTGCGCTTGAGTGGTCACAAAGTGCTTGGCCGGATAAATCGCGACAGTCTCCAGCACATGCAGCGTGCCGCCGGTCAGCGGATCGATCCTGGATAACTTACGGACGGCCTCCCACTCATACTCGACCCGCACGGCGCTAGTCTCGTAGGCCAGAAATATTTCAACAACGTCGCCGCGCACACGAAAGGTGCCGCGCTTAAAATCAATGTCGTTGCGCTGGTATTGGATGTCGACGAGTTTTTTTAAAAGCGCTTCCCGCGGCAAAGTGTCTCCGCATTTTAAAAAAACCAAAAGCTCCGAATATTCCTCCGGAGACCCCAGGCCGTAAATCGCGGAAACCGATGCGACCACGATACAATCGCGCCGCGACAACAAAGAGCTCGTCGCTTTGAGACGAAGACGATCGATGTCCTCGTTGATCGAGGAATCTTTTTCTATGTAAGTGTCCGTAGGCGGGATGTAGGCCTCCGGCTGATAGTAATCGTAATAGCTCACAAAATATTCAACGGCGTTGTCCGGAAAGAATTCCTTAAATTCGCTGTAGAGTTGAGCCGCCAGAGTTTTATTATGTGAAATGACTAACGTCGGACGGTTGAGCTTGGCGATGACGTGGGCGATGGTAAAAGTTTTGCCACTGCCGGTGACACCCAGAAGCGTTTG
>PEWW01000144.1:4993-6596 GCA_002779345.1 Candidatus Omnitrophica bacterium CG07_land_8_20_14_0_80_50_8
TCGAGGGCCGAAACCAACTTATCAATCGCCTGCGGCTGGTCCCCTGTGGGCGAGAAGGCGCTTTTTACTTTGAAGTCCATAGGCTTTCATGATCCCACAATATCAAGCGCGATGTCGATGGAAGGCGCCGCGTGGGTCAACGCGCCGACGGATATACGCTCTACACCCGTTTCGGCGTATGCGCGGACGTTGTCCAGATTAACCCCTCCGGAGACTTCAAGATCTATTTTACTGCCGATGCGCCTTTTATGCGCCACCGCCTCACGAACCATTTCGACGCTCATGTTATCCAAAAGCACATAGTTTGCTTTGCTCTTTAGGGCCTCTTCGAGTTCCCTCAGGTTCTTCACTTCGATGCCAACGAGGGTGGTTGTCAGAAGAGTCCGTTTGGTTCTGGCCACGATGTCGACCAGGGATTCTTTTCGCAATATACGCAGGTGGTTGTCTTTGACCAACGCCTGGTCATAAAGCCCGAACCGGTGGTTGGTGCCCCCGCCCACCAAAACCGCGTACTTTTCAAATACGCGCAGGCCCGGAGTCGTTTTGCGCGTATCCAGGATCACCGCTTGGGTGCCTTTGATCTTATCCACAAATTCCTTAGTTTTCGTGGCAACCCCGGATAAATGGCTGATAAAATTCAGCGCGGTTCGCTCGGCGATCAAGATCGAGACCCCGGAGCCTTCGATATAAGCGATCTCGCGTCCGTTTTGCGCCCATTCTCCGTCCTTGGCTACGGGCAAAAAACGCAGATTTTCGTCCACGAGCCTAAAAACCCTCTCAGCGATTGCCATCCCGCAAACCACGGCGCTTTGCTTAAATTCTATCTCCGCCTTGATAGTCAGGTTCGGCGAAATAAGCGCGGAAGTGGTGATGTCCTTGGAGCCTACGTCCTCCTTCAAGGCACTCTTTACGAGCGGGTCTATGAGGCTGGCTTTAAGCATTTTATTCGCTGAGCGTTTTTAAATTTTCTTCAAGACGTTTTTTACGATTCTCAAATTCCGCGGCCTTCTTTCGCTCTTTTTCCACAATGTCTTTCGGCGCCTTATTGACAAAATCCATATTTTGTAACCGTCCTTCGAGACCGCGCATCATCCGCTCAACGTCGCTTAAAGCGGCCTCAATTCTTTGGCGCTCCATGCGGACATCGATCAGGCCCGACAAAACTACATAGGTTTCCACGCGGCCGATGTTGGCTGCCGCGGATTCTTTGGGCCGCGAAATATTTTTCCCGATTTGGAGGGACGAAATTCGCGCTATCTGCGCGATATACGAGGAGTACTTATTCAAAACCATCATTTCTTTGTCACGCTGGGTTTTAACGACGACCCCTACGAAATCTTTAGGGTTAATCTGCCAAGCGGAACGGACGTTGCGGATCGCCTGAATTTCGCTGATGATGAGCCCCACCTCCGACTCCGTTTTCTTATCGATCCAACCCCGAACGCTCTTAGGCCAGTCGCTCAACATGATCGACTCACCCTCATGAGGAATCTTCTGCCAAATTTCCTCGGTAATAAACGGCATAAAAGGATGCAAAAGCTTCAAGGCATCATCGAGGACCTCGCACAGAACCCATTGCGTCTCTTTGGATTTTATATTAGGC